>JANQIZ010000293.1 GCA_028281895.1 Dehalococcoidia bacterium | reverse complement strand
GCGAGTCCTGTCATGGATCAGTTCGTCTTCCAGCAGCTTCCCAGACTCATGAGAGAGGTCGATGCTGAGTTCTGCCATCACCTGCAGGACTTCAGGGTGCACCGCGGGCGAAGGGATCGTGCCTGCCGAGTCTGCATGCAGATCAAGGCCGCGCTCGTTCGCACGCAAGTTGAACAGTGCCTTCGCTATCTGGCTACGGCCGGCATTGTGGACACAGACGAAGAGGACATCAGGTGGTCTCTTCACCAGACTCTGTCTCCTTTTCCGGGTCGGCTTTCGGATCACTTAGTGTCGGGCGCATCACGTAGTCCCAGATCGCAGCGCCGATCGGCGCGCCGACAAGTGGCCCAAGGATGTAGACCCAGAAGCCGGATCTCGGCCCCGGCACGGCTATATCGCCCCATCCGGCCATCAGCGCGACGAGTCTTGGCCCGAAATCACGTGCGGGGTTCCAGCCAGCCTGGGTGATTGGCGCGAAGAGGCTGATCAATACTGCGACAGTGAAGCCGATGAAGAACGGCGCCATGCCTTTGGAGGGCAGAGCTACGTTCTTGCGATCGATCACCGCGAAGATGACAAGAGCCAGCACCGCCGTGCCGAACGCCTCGACAGCGAACGCATGGAAGGGTGAGACGAGGTCTGCCACTTCTTCTCCCGTGCCGAACATCGCAGGATTCGGAAAATACTCTCCGAACGCCATTGCAGACGCTTCGCTGCCCGGCTCACCTCTTTCCAGCCCTTCGGCATCTTCGAACTCAGAGATGAACGGATTGAAGATGAGCAGCACGGCTACGCCCGCAAGCACACCGCCAAGCACCTGGCTCCCCCAGTAAGCGAGCATTCTCCTTGGGCTGAACTCCGAGCGCCTGTGAATAGCGAAGGCAAAGCTGACGGCCGGGTTGAGGTGCGCTCCCGAGACCGATGCCGTGACGTAGATGGCGATCGCAACGCCAAATCCCCACACAGCGGCGACCTGCCATAGCCCAACCTGCGCATCTGTGAACACGGCCGCGGCTACCGATCCTGTCCCGAACAGGACCAGCAGGAACGTGCCGATCACCTCGGCAACGCATGCTTTGAGTATTGGGGTGTTGGTCAAACCGGCTCGCCTGGCAACTGGTGCCATTAAGTTAGCAGTACAGAAGACTCAACTTATGCTGGATCAATTAACCGTCGGTTAACCGAACGTCGCGCTACTCGTCAGCTTCCGGATCGTCGATCGTTATGACTCCGGCACGGTTTCGGTCGGCCATCGTTCCAAAGACGGTCACGTAAAGGATCGCTGCGACAGCGCCTCCAATGATCGGCGCGATCCAGTAGACCCAGTGATCTCCCCATGCGCCGTGCACAAGAGCAGGGCCGAAGCTGCGAGCCGGGTTCATCGAAGCCCCCGTAAGCGGAATCGCTACGAAGTGGCCCAGTGCGACGACCGTTCCTATCACGGCCGGTGCGAGCAAGGCGTTGGTCCTCTTCTCCATCGCTGTGGCGAACACTGCGAAGACCAGGAAGAACGTCAGGATGACCTCGATGACGAATC
>JANQIZ010000334.1 GCA_028281895.1 Dehalococcoidia bacterium | reverse complement strand
TTCTCCCTCCCTGCTGAGGGAGGGAGTCAGAGGGTGGGTCGAGTTCGTCATGCTGAACTTGATTCAGCATCTCCTTATGACTGGCTTCAGGAGATTTCGGATCAAGTCCGGAATGACGAACCGAAACGGCCCTCACCCCAACCCGCGCCCGCAAGCGGGCACCCGGATCCGGGAGAGGGGATAGCTGCGGCACTCGCAGGCCGCCTATGCCCCGCCAATCACCCGTACATCGTTTCAGCATCGTGTTGCGGCATGTAGCCGATCTCACGGCGCGGCGTCTCGATATCGAAGATGTTGTAGCTGTTGTCTGAGATTACGTAGTAGTGCGCCCCGCTGCGAAGCGTGCCCGCCCTTGACGCCTTGTAACAGGCATCGACAAAGCGAGCCGAGTCCTCCTGATGGCACCAGACCGTGAAGTAGGCGACTTCGTCCTTCTTGCCATTAGCGGCGTTGATCCCACCCCAGCGAGCGGCGACCGCGTTGAGTCCGTTGAACTGGAAGCGCTTGCACCACGCCTCCACATAGGCCTTCTCCAGTCCGTAATCACTGACGGGGCATGGCTCCAGCATCGCCGATAGCGGATCTGGCCACGGATCTACCTTGTCGAACTCGCGCTTCGCAATAGTGGCGTATGGCTCATCGACAAAGGGCCAGTACGCTGCATCTGTCGCATGGACAGAGCTGGAGCCGATCATCATCGCTTGCGGGCACACATCCATAACAGCATTGAAGACGCGATCTGTCATTGCGTTCATCTCGCTGAGGTCGTCCTTGCGTGCGAGATACACGACAAGATCGCGGCCTTCGAGAACGGCTCTAAGCCCCGCGTCGTCGGCTGATGCATCCAGATCGATGAACTCAGTCGGGGCTGCGTCTTCGGGCGCCCGGTCGATGACTCCCGTCAGATCGACCGACGTGACGCGATATTCGGAATCGAGTTTGGGCAGGTAGGTGCGCAGCCCGGAGCCGATGACTCCTTTGCCACCGATTAGCAGCGCATCTATCAAAGTGAAAGCTCCATCTAGTTCTGGATCGCTGTCAGTCGCATGACGTGGTCGACATCGACCACCCACGGTCCGTCGAGAGCCATGCTCACTTCTACTGTCTGCCCTTTGAGCATCTCCACCTCGCGTTCACCATCAAGCGCGATGGTGCCGGGGCGGAGATCGATCTCGATAGACTCTCCGGGCTCGATCACCCGCCATCCCATCACGTCGACACTCGAAACGAGGCCCGGTCCTACGGGAGCCTTCACACGTGTCGCTGTCTCATCTGCTTCACCGTCAAACCGCATGTAGATGCCGAAAGGATCGTCGATCTCAACCTGCTTGAGCCGTGCACCAATAGACGACAGTCCGATGCATCCGGCTTCGGCACGCGTCAGAAACATCGAGTAGAGCGATTGCGGCTCCCACACGGCGCGCGCACCCACGAACATCT
Source organism: Dehalococcoidia bacterium (assembly GCA_028281895.1). Classification (GTDB taxonomy): domain Bacteria; phylum Chloroflexota; class Dehalococcoidia; order Lucifugimonadales; family Lucifugimonadaceae; genus JAJCYX01. The sequence goes on along the minus strand of JANQIZ010000334.1, from coordinate 15,323 downwards.
GCCTCGATACAGCAGCGTCGACTAGTGAGGCGTCTACGGTCTCACCATCAACTACCACATCGAGCCGTTTGCTTCGGCGGCATGCCTCATCTCGCTCCACTTCGCCGGTGGCGAGCGCGCCGGCTGACAATCCTGCGAGCGTGCCCTCCGTCATGCGCGGGAAGACGTTGTTGGTGCCGGTTGAGATGGGAAGGAGTGGCGTTTCACCTGCTCCCTTTGAGACGACGCGATTGGTGCCGTCACCGCCCAGTGTCACGATGCAACTAACGCCCAGGTCTCGCATCATCGATGCTGCGCGAGTGGAATCTCCCTGTGATCCGGTTGGTGTGAAATCGAGCCACTGAGTCTCGATCTGTCCTCGAGTGTCATAGATGGCTGGTCGTGCCAGCCCGGATGTATCGGGCATCACTACGACACGATCCACTCCAGTAGCGACCAGGCCGCTATAGACCCGGCGAAGGATGTTGGCCTTCTCCTGGTTCGATACGACGCGACCCTGTGCGACGAGGCGGCGAATGTCCTTGCCCGCGGAGGGGTTAGCGATGATGCCAACTGAGGTCGTCATGCGTTACTCACGATGTCTCGCAGCGATAAAGCCTGGATCGGCGCTATTCGAGCATCCACGCGGGGTCTTTGAGCCGGGCGACGATCTTCTTCAGGAACTCGGCCGCAGGAGCGCCATCCCATGCACGGTGATCAAACGTGAGGCTAAGATGCCCGATCGATCTGGGCTCAACACCACCATCGATGATCGCGGGTCGCTCTTCCACTCGGCCAAGGCCAAGAATGCCAATCTCCGGCGGGTTGAGCAATGGATCGAAAGCCTCGATGTCGTACGCGCCCAGATTGGTGACTGAGAAGGTGCTGCCGGTCATCTGGTCGATGCTGAGCGAACCGGCTTTTGCCGCTTTCGCAAGTTCTCGAACCTCTTTAGCGATCTCTAGCGGCGACTTCTTATCAGCATCGTGCACGACAGGAACAACCAGTCCTTCGTCGATTGCGACCGCTACTCCGAGATTGACCTGTTCGAATATGCGCAGCTCGTCGCCTACCAGGTGCGCGTTGGCCTGTGGAGTTTCAGCAAGAGCCCGGGAGACGGCTGCGAGGACGAGATCCTGGTACTGTGGCCTGATCCTCTCGGTTCGCCATGCTTTGAGCAGGTCCTTCTGAGCAGCAATGGCTGGAGTGACATCTGCGTGCGTGTTCAAGGTGACGCTGGGGATCTGCGCGCTCTCAGACATGCGCCTGGCGATGGTGCCGCGCATGCCGGTGAGCTTGATGGTCTCCTTTACAGGGATCGCAGATGGCGGCGCGGTCGATGCTGCAGCCGATCCACCGCCCTCAGCAGCGGCACGCACATCGTCCTCGGTGATGCGCCCGCTTGGTCCTGTGCCGTTGACGGTCTCAACATCAACACCTAGCTGCTGGGCGAGTCTGCGTGCCCTTGGAGTGACGACAACCTTCTTGCCTGCTGGGCGTGCTGGCGTTGCGGCACTGGCTGCCGCGGGTCCAGAAGATGCAACTGGAGCGGCTGGACTCTCCTGCTCTGCAGGCAGGTCTGCCTTTGTCTCGCCCTCTTTGAGGAGCAGGCCAAGAACAGTTCCGACGTTGACGGTGCGCCCCTCTTCGACGTTCACACGCCCGAGCGTTCCGTCTGCCGTCGCTTCGACCTCTGCGTTGACCTTAGAGGATTCGATCTCGACTAGAAAATCGCCCTTCTTGACGGGGTCACCAACGTTCTTGAGCCACTTGATGACCGTACCGTCGTTCATGCCCATGCCCCACTGGGGCAGGATTATGTCTACAGGCATTGTTCTTCCACTGTGCTGTTGGGGGCCGTATAGCTGATGGAACAGGCTTCTGTCGCCTGTCCTCCTGAACGGCGCTGCGAGTATAGCAACGGGGCGTTGGATTCAGCGGATTCTGGTCAATCGAAATCCGGATCGTCGGCCATGCGCATTATCTCATCGGCGACAAACACTTTGGCGTTGTGCGGTCCAACATTTGGACCCTCTCGGAGGATTCCAGTTGTCACAAGGCGCGAGACGTTTGCCCGCGCGGCGGGATAGGTTATTCCGAGTTGCTTCGCTGCCTCAGGGATTGTCAGCATCTGTCGTTCAAAGAGCGAGTCGATCAGTCCTGGCAACAAGGCTGAAGCCTGCGGCACACGAACCCGATCCATGTACTCTTCTCTTAGTTTCCAGAGCCTGTGAATGCGCCTGGCGGCCTGCCTGGCTTGCTCACCAATACCTGTAAGAAAAAACTCGATCCATTCGTCCCAGGCTCCATGGGTGCTGACTTTGAGGAGCAGCGAGATGTACTTATCACGCTCACGCTCGAAGTATGTGCTGAGATGGAGAATCGGCTGGCGCACGATGCCCCACTTTGCCAGTTGTAAGGTCACCAGCATCCGGCCGACTCGCCCGTTGCCGTCTATGAATGGATGGATCGCCTCGAACTGGTAGTGGATCAGCGCCAAGCGGATCAGCGCGGGCAGCCCGGAGTCATGCCTGATGTAAGACTCCAGCGCCTCAAGAGCTGAAGCCATCTCGGCAGGTGGTGGAGGGACATACCTGGCCTGTGAAATCGGTGTTGAAGAGCTCGCGCCTATATAGTTCTGGATGGTCCGGAACTCTCCAGGAGTGGCAAGTCTGCCCCTGCTAAATAGATCACCGAACAGTCGACGGTGCAGATCTCTGACTAGATCCAGTCCTACTTCCTCAGTCGCGATTCTCCGGGTTCCGATGCTGATTGCATCGAGATAGCTCCACACCTCCCATGTGTCCGAGTGGCGAGGAACCTGTGGCGACCCAACACCTACCAGGGCCAGCTCTTCTGCAGATGCGTATGTCCCTTCGATTCGGCTCGAATAGATCGCCTCTCGCGTAATGAGTGGCCTGGATATCAACTCGATGTTCTGTATGAATCCCGCAATGCCACTAAGTTCACCGACACCCAGTGTGGCGTTTTCGAGCGCTGTGGCTAGCCTGGGACTCACCTGGATTGAGGGTGGAAGCGGGTCCGGGGCGAACGCTCTCTGACCCTGAATCGTGGGCACCAGTCGGCCGGGGCTCAGATCTGAGAATGCCGCAGGGTCCATGAGGCGTTTCTTTCACAAGACAGGCATGAATGTATATTGGAGCCCAATCTATTATACAAAACTGCCAGAATTGTATAATGTTGCGCTGCGAGTATAGCAACGGGACTGCTTGCTGATCCTGTCTCAACCGGTCATCGCGAGAGCGAGAGCGAGAGCCATAGCCGTCTGCAGATCATCGGCGGCTGTGACGACGCTGAAGACACCGGCGCCGGGATCTCCGAAGGTGGCGGTTACGATCACGCCGCCGCCACTTCGATAGGCTCGGACACCCACGTCAGGACCAACGTCTACGCGTCTGAACTCAGGCGAGGCGTCCATGATTGTGGTTAGAACCACGAATAGCTGATCGGCATCTCTTGCCGGATCGTCCCATCTGACTTTCAGTGCGAAGGCGTGCTGACCGCCCTCATCTCGTCCCAGCTGGTATGAGTCTCCGCCCCAGCCAGCGCCGGCCTCGGCCGCGTCGGTCGAACGTGCGCCGATCGCTTCGAGCCATGCCCTGATGAAGAACTCGCCAAGAACATCATCGTCGACGATCTCCCATCCCGGACCAAGCGGACCTTCGGCCGCGAAGAGCGTTTCAGGCAGCGTGACTTCCAGCGGCAGCTCGCGCTGAACAAACTTCTCGATATGGAGGATCTGTTCCGTTGAGTCGGGAGGGTTTGTGAAGGCGCGGTCGACGGCTTCTGGACCCTGGATGACTCGTAGTCTTTCGATGAACTGAGTGCCCTCTACGTACGGGAACTCTAGTCCTCGGCTCAGGATGTGCGGCGCTGTGGGAATACCGGACTGTGATGCTTCCGCCTCGCGAAGGATTTGTGCAAGCTCATCAAGCCCGAGGTGCTGAAGGGCGTATGACTGCTGGGCTGATGTCGCATCGCCCTCGACCACGGCGGTCAGCGCGAGTGACTTATCAGAGTTGTGTTCAACATTTTCGGACAACTGGTCCAGATCGAACTTCGCGTCCTGCAATCGGTGGATGTACTCATGCGCGTATGTGAATTCCTGGGACGGGCCGAACTGTTCGCCAGGCTGCAGAACGACGAACTCCTCCAGCTCAGGGTCGTAAGCGCCGAGCACCTGCGCATCCAGCAGAGCCGCGTACTCTTCGAAAAGATCGGAATTGTCGTCGATCAGGCCCAGTAGCTTGTATATGGCGTCCGCCTGCCCGATCTCGACTATAAATTCGGGGTCATCAATCTGCTCTCGGACGTATGCGTCCAGTTCTTCGTCATTCAGGAATCTGAACGGAACCGGTTCTGCTATCGGGATTCCGCGAATCGCAGCCATTCGACGGTCGACCTCGGCAAGAAGCTCAGTGAGTTCAGGGGATATATCGCCGTCTGCGGGAGTTGAAGCAGGTGTTACGGATGACCCTGAACTGGCAGAGGTTGCGGTTGGAGCCGGAGATGTCGCGGTTGGCTCCTGGGTTGAGGTGCAGGCTGCTGCCGCAACTGCCAGTACGGCGAGCGGAAACAGCCATTTGAGGATCCTGGACATATCGAGTTAATTCTGAGCAGCCAGATTAATGGGAACGTGCTGCGATGCAGAGCACGAATACCAACCGTACTTTCCTGGCGTCAAGAACACGTGGAGATGGGCGCGCGGGTATGTGGAGAAATTGGGCAGCTAGCCCACAAGCTCATCTGCCAGTTCCGTGAAGTTCGTCACTGTCACATCCGGCAGATATCGCTCATGAGTGTCCTCAAAAGGCAGGCTGTAGCGATTCACATACGCCCCGCGCAGCCCACACGTGCGTGCGCCCATAACGTCGAATGAGTTGGCCGACACCATGATCAGCTCACCCACTTCCATGTCCAGCTCTCGGGCAGCCCGGCGATACACACCCGGGTGAGGCTTGAACGCCCCGGCAAGCTCAACCGAGAGCACGGCATCGAAGTCGTATTTGATCCGATTCTTGACCAGGTGATCGAGGAACCACGGATTTCCGTTTGAGAGAGCGACGAGCTTGAAGCGTGTGCTGAGGCGCTTGAGAGCTTCAACGCACTCCGGGAACGGAGACAGCATTTTCCAGCTCTCCATCCACTTTTTGATCGCCGCACGCTCCGGATCGAGTCCGTTCAGGCGGCACACATAGGAGAAGGCCTTTTCGACGGTCTCGAGATACCCGGAGTGGCCGAGATCGACAAGTGAGTCCTGGTACTGCTCTATCCGCTGTCGATACCGAAGCTGCTGCCAGAACTCTGCTGCGTCTTTCTCGCTGCCGTGTTCTTTGAGGAATTCGGCGATATACAGCGTAAGACTGCCGCCGAGATCGAGCACTGTGCCGAACAGGTCGAACGTGAGAGCCTTGGTGTTCTCTAGATCGCTCTTCAAAGTGAATTCCTGCCTTTGATTTGGATGAGCCGATTCCAGCGCCTTCCCGTAGCGCCGCACGAATTGTATTGACTGATCAGCCTGGACGTACGGAAAGGCATGTTCTGGTGAGCCATTTGACTCGCTGATCTTTACCCAATCGTGACCGTCCGTGACCGGAATGTGACGGGACGTTCGGGCAGACCGGGTCTACGGTGTCTCGCACGACCGAAATCACAGAGCCTCCCGGATTGGCTCGCACATAGAGATATCTGCAGGAAACCGGTTTGACTTCTGACTCCAAGAGCGATCAGCTCACTCACACCTGTACCAACTGCTTCGCCGAGTTCGACTGGAGCCCATCCATCGATGATGGCGACGTGTTCTGCTGTTTTGGTTGCACTCAGGGCGGCCCGTGTGTCTGCACCTACGAAAGATCTGAGGAATCTGCAGGTGGCGGCGCCGTTGTGGCTCCAGTTGTCCTGGAATCTGGTGAGGACGAAGAGCAGTCCGAATCCGAAGAGACTCCGGGCACCGCTGCATATCGTGATGACAAGCCGGTGAACGGCCGACTGGAGATCATCATGGCGGCTGTTGGCGAGATGCCGATTCCAGTGCAGCGTGTTGTTCGTGAGCGGATCACGAACCCCGGCACTGACGAAGAGGTCGCCGAGTCGCTCGAAATGAGCGTTGAAGAAGCACGCGGCATGATTGAGCAGGGCCAGGCGATTCTTGACCGCGCTATCGGCGCAGATTTCCGTATCCAGTACATCGAGCCTGAAGATGCAGGCGAATCACAGCAGCCAGAATCTCTGATTCTCGACGACTCGATTGATGTGGACGAGACAGAGCTGCCTGATGCCGCTGACCAGGATGTAGAGAAGCTGCTGGCACAGTCGATGTCAGAGCTGGCCGAGGTTGCTTCGGATCAGTCGCAGACCGATCCGCGATCACGCGAGGTCCTTTCCGAGACGCTGCTCGAGATTGGCAACCTCCTGCGAATCGCGTCGAAGCGGCTCACGACAGAGAAGACCATGGACGAGTCGCCATTGCGAGAAGCGCTCGCGGATACACGTGGCGCAGATGAGCCTGTGACGCTCGTAGTCGTAGAGCCTGCCGATGTCGCGCCTTTCTTCATGGCGCTGCAGCAATCTGATTCGGTCCAGTGGGCCAAGATAGAGCGGCAGACGGATGCGCGAACCGAGTTCAAGCTCGTGGTTGGCTCGATGATGAGCCTGGTGCGAGACCTGATGGCTCTGGAAGGCTCTCTTCGCCCGACGCGGATGCAGATGTCTGGAGACCGCATAACTATTGAGTTGCCGTCTGGCGCTGTGGCAGATGCGAGCAGCGAGGCAACCGAAAGCTCTGAGACTCCTCCTGCGTATCGCACGAGCACGAACGGCAGCCACCCTGAGCATCGATTCGAGATGTTGATCGAATCCTTCTTCGGCGCACGTCACTTCATCGTGACCGACGATTCGGTTGGTCTGCCCCACCATCACTCCTACCGGATCGAGGCATCGTTCGTCACATCGGAGCCGTCGAATAACGGATTCGTCCTTGGCTTTGCCAATGTGCGTGAGGTCGTCGATTCGGCTGTGCTGATGTACAGCGAGACTCTGCTGAACACGCAAGAGCCGTTCATGGAGGTTCCTCCAACCACGGAGAACCTGGCACGGGTGTTCTTCGATCAGATCGCCGAGAGACTGGGCGAGCTCGATGTGCCGTCGGTGGCTCTTGAGAGGATCCGAGTCTGGGAGAGCCCGACCAACTCCGCTGCGTACTCCGGCCCGATTGCGAACCGGAAGACAGGTGCACGCCAGAATGCTCCGATCGCGTCCTAGAGAGCTATACACGCTCGGCGCGCTGGTGATCATCGTCGCAACGATGGTGATCTACTTCGGTGTGATCTTCCCGCGCGATGCTGACGCCATATATCCGTGGTCGTCGGATGCCTGGGGACACCTGGTCAAGGCCGACTACCTCGGTGAGCAGATCGGCGATGGCGTCTTCTATCCCGATCTGTTCCCTGCGTGGTACAGCGGACAGCAGCTGCTGAGGTACTTTCCGCCGCTCTCGTACTACATGCTTGTCGGCCTTCACGAAGTCACCGGCAACATATTCACCGCAGGAAACCTGTATGTCTTCCTGACCTCGCTCATTGGAGGTCTGTCATTCCTGTTGTTCGCCAGGCGCATTGGAATCGCATGGGCGGTTGTTGGCGGGATTCTGTACATCACCTTCCCGGACAACATCCGGGTAGCGTTCGCCGAAGGAAACCTTCCACGATTAGCCGCAGCCGCGCTGCTTCCGGCCGCGGTCTACTTCCTGCTCAACGTGCTGGAAGATCCCGGCCGCAAGCGAAACTTCGCAGGACTGGTCACGATCCTCGGGCTGATAGTGCTTTCTCACGTCATGATGGCCGGAATCTTCGTGGCAGGGCTCGGCTTGTACACGCTGGCCTACTGGCTTGCGAAGGGATCTCACTTCAGAGTCGTAGTCACTGGAATGCTTGGCCTGGCCGTTGGCCTGCTGGTCTCCGGGTGGTGGCTGTTCCCATCACTAACTGGAGGACTGGCGGAGCTGGACAACACAGCAGGCAGTGAAGCGACTGCCAGCACGACTCCTTCCGTGGCTCTGAATCCCGGGCTCAGGTCTTCAGACATAGAGGTCTTCTACCTCAGTCTTGCCGCTGTAGTCCTGCTATTTGTGGCGATCTTCATGTGGCGCCGTCTTGAGCCGTGGTCACGGGCATTGATCGTCGTGACCATCATCACCACGCTTATCGGTTCGACATTTATCGTCGATTTCTGGCGGGCGATTCCGTTCAGCGAGCTGTTCTGGGCGCGCAGGTTCACCACATTCGCAGGCTTCGGGCTCGTGATGCTGGCTGTGCTTGTTGCCAGGCATCTCTATGCCAGCGGCGCTGCTCCGAACCGCAGATGGCTTCGCCTGGCTGGTGTGGCAGTTATCGCGATCATGTTCATCGACTTTCAGCCATCGTTCGATCTTGCGCACACAAGAGAGCGACCGGCCTCTGTCCAGTCTGCGGCCGATGAGCTGGCAGACCTCGAAGGCTGGCGTGTTGCGACGATCGACCTGAGCAAGCTGGGCTCCGCTCCCTCGATGCTTTTCACCACAGATGGCGAACGGGAGCAGGTCTTCGGGTGGGCTTTCCAGGGATCGATTACCGGACCGCTTCTTGGCCGACTGAATCAGTCGCTATCAGACGGATACCTGGGTTTCGCTACTTCTCGACTTAACAGGCTTGGCACGGACGACGTGGTTCTTTTGCCGCAACCCGAGATATCTCCAAACTTTGGCAGTGCGCTCGAGGCTGATGGCTACAAGCTTGTCCCTGGCCCGCGCGACCTGCTTCTGTACCACCGCGACGGGGGGCCGCGTGCGCTGACGATCCCGATGCGCGTGCTTGGCATCGGTGATGGATCTGAGAATGCGGCGATCGTGTTCCCGCAGATGACGGTTGGGTCATCTTCGAATATCGATGATTACTCCGATGACTTCCTTCGTGAGTTCGATCTCATCCTGCTATCGAGATTCACGACTTCAGACAGAGGTGACGCTGAGAGCCGAGTAGAGCGGCTTGCAGCCGAAGGTATGCGCTTTGTCGTCGATATGACGGGCGCTCCGGTTTCGCCATTGACTCAGCAGCCGAAATTCCTAGGCGTTTATGGAGAGCCGGTGCTGCAGATCGAGCAGGCGACTCTCATCACTGAAGACGGCCGCAAGGTGCTTGAGCCGTTCGACAAGAGGCTCGGACCGTGGCGAAGCGTGACTCCGCAGGGCGCAGAGGAAGACCTCATTCTGTTCGACTATCCGGCGGCGAAGGGCGTTGCGGTGTCACGGACCCGCTACGGCGATTCCGGCGGCGAGGTCGTCTTCCTGGGGCTGAACCTGATGTTCCACGCAGCCCGCACAGGGGATGCTGAGACGTTTGAGCAGCTTGAACAACTACTGGGCCTTCCTGCTCGTGAGGCACCCGAAGATGTCGCTCACTCATTGATCGACTACACAGCAGGCGAGGATGGCTGGACGTTTGATATCGACCTTCCAGAGAGTGGCTGGGTGCTGTTCCCGATGGCCCACTATGAAGGCACACGCGTATATGTGGACGGCCGTGAAGTTGAGTCAGTCGGAATTGAGCGGCTCATCCTGGCGAAGATGCCGGAAGGCTACTCGTCCGTCGAGATCAGGTCTGTTCGCACCAATATCTACGCACTTGGCAACATCGCCACCTTCCTCGGCTTGTTGATCGCTATCGGCTTTATCGCCGGAGTGAATCGCGAGCGGCTGAACGATTGGATGGATGGATCGAGACGCATGCGACGCGCTCTTGAGCGTCGTATGAGGCGTCCTGAACAGAGGGCGGCGCAGTCATGATCGCCATGTTCACAGACAACAGGATGCTGATCGGTCGTCTATTCGCCGCTGTTCTGGTCGTCTCGCTGCTGCTCTCGGTTGTCGGCCCTAATCGTGCCAGCGCATATCTCGTGATCGCAGGCGACGATTTCGAGGGAGATGACGATTCACCAACTGGTTTTGGCTGGCTGGGCGAGTGGTCGCTGACCGGCGATGCAGAGATCGACGATGAAAACCCGCACCAGGGCGAGCAGCATCTCTACCTCGAAGAAGGCGGCTCATCGGCGATCAGAAGCCTTGATGTCACTGCCGAGTCAGGGCTGAGTCTCAAGTTTTGGGCAAAGGCGCATGCCAGTAGCGGCGATGCGGTGGTCGAGGCATCGACGGATGGCTCTAGCTTCACCGAGCTGCACCGCTGGAACAGCGATACGCAGTACAGCCAGTTCGATATCGACCTCACGCCGCTGGAGCCTTTCACTTCCAACCAGCTCTGGATTCGCTTCCGAATCCTGGGTGGTGGTAACGGCGATGACGAAGATGAGCGGGACGATGACGACCGGGATGATGATGAAGATGAGCGAGATGACGACGACCGAGACGATGACGAAGACGAGCGGGATGACGACGACCGAGATGATGATGAAGATGAGCGAGATGACGACGACCGGGACGATGATGAAGATGAGCGGGATGACGACGACCGGGACGATGATGAAGATGAGAGAGATGACGACGAGCGGGATAACGACCGCGATGACGAAGGCGAAGATGAGGGCGACGACGACCAGGGCGAAGGTCGACTTTTCATAGACGAGATTGAGATTGCCGCGACTGGCCAGTCTCCTGATCCGCCACCGACTTCGGATACCGACATCATCATCGATGGCCAGTTCTCTGATTGGGAAGGCAAGGCCAACCTTCCAGACCCGTTCGATGACCAGATTGGCAGCTCGATATTCGATGTTGCTGCCCTGTACTGGGCGAACAACATTGACCAAGAGATCAACTTCCACATGATCGAACGCCATACGACAGATGGCCAGCCATTCGATGGAAGCAACGGCCAGGGCTGGCTCGCCCGGTACATGTTGTACATCGATACGAACAACAATGGCGACTACACGGATGACGACGATCGCCGTGCAGTGATCACCTATGTTGCGACAGGTCACAGCAGCGCTGTGAACGTGAGGATCTACGAAGCCGATTCGTCCGAGAAGATCTCAGACTCCGGATGGAATGACTGGGGCGACAGCATGGCTGAAGGCGCTCTGCGCGTCGAGTTCCCGCTGGACTGGACCGATCTTGGCATTGAGTTCGGCGATGTGATTCGCATGTACGCGGTCTCGTTCTCCGGCCTGAGCTTTGATCCGCACGTCAGGGACCGTGTTCCAGATGGCAACGCAGATATCCAGTGGTCGCCCGCATCAGTGCTTGGACCATGGCTGCTGGCTGTGGGATCCATCGCCGGTATAGCAGTGATCTGGTACATCAGCAGGAGGCGCAAGCTGTGGACATAGCCATCGCCGCCATACTTTCAACGCTGTGGCTCCTGGCGGTTCTGTTCTTCCGTCTGAATCGCATCTGGCTGCCCTACTACATCATCGGTTCCGTAGGCATGGCGTTCCTGTTCATATACATCGGCAGGAACACCGGAATTGAACCGGCGCTCCAGACGGCTGTTGCGCAGGGTGTTCATGTTGTTACAGAGATCCTGGGCATACCCACGGATACCTTTGATTCAGCTCCGGGCGCGCTACTTGTGCTGGTGATTTCGCAGGACATCGGCTGGACGATGCTGCAGGTCACTGTTGAGTCTTCAGGCCTGCTCGAATCCGGGGTCGTCTTCGGCATGCTCTCGTTCTACCCAGCATGGTCGATGCGACGCCGCGCCGCGTATCTCGTGGTTGCGCTCGTGCTCACGTACCTGGCAAACATCATCAGGCTTCTCGTCATCGTGGCTGCGTTGCACTACCTGGGCAAAGACTCCCTGCTCGTGTCGCACACGATCATTGGTCGTGCCGTCTTCTTCGTTGGCGTCATATTCATCTACTGGTTCCTGCTGACACGGCCGACGCTCGACGCAGTCCGCAAGAAGCTGGATAAAGAACTGGTGGCGTCATGACAGATCAGCTAGTTGGATTCGCGCTGTTCTGGGGAGTGTGGATGGTCGTCCCGCTCATCATCGATGGCGTTACCGCTATCGCCTACTTGAGCGCGGGAATACGAGCAGGCATTGGCCGTGTGGCCATCGCCGACCGGCCTCCGCTGAAGCGGTTCCCGCTCGTCACGATCATCGTTCCGGTCTACAACGGAGCCGGAGTGCTGCCCGGCTGCCTGAAGTCGATTCGAGAGCAGACGTACCCCGCCAAGAGCGTTGAGGTGCTGGTCGTCGACAACATGAGCACGGACGAGACGCGTGCTGTGATGGCCAGGGAACAGGAGCTTCCGTTCGCTGGTGTCATGAACTTGATCTCACTGCCTTACAAGGGCAAGGCTGGCGCGCTAAACGCGGGTATCCATGAAGCCCACGGCGAGCTGATTCTCAACGTGGATGCCGATACCGCCCTGGCGACCGACGCGCTTGTTGAGATGGTGCGGGCCTTCCAGGACGACGAGAGCCTGGCCGCGGCTACTGGAGCCGTTGAGGTGATGCGGCCTGACGTCGATCCGATGACTGGCGAGGAGCGCGAGAGGCACCCGCTGCGAACTGCGATGGCTCACGCCGAGTTCGTCGAGTATTTTGAGGGTTTCCGCATCGGCCGCCAGTACCAGAGCCAGACAAACTCTCTCTTCACGCTGGCTGGCGCGTTCTCAGCATTCCGCCGAGAGGTGATGCTGCGCACCTTTATGTATGACACGCGAACTGTGTCTGAAGACACTGACCTCACGTTCTTCATCGCGCTGAACTTCCCTGAGCTGCATGTGAAAGCGGTCTCAGACTCGGTCGTCTACGTGCACCCGACTGAATCGCTCCAGCAGCTCTACGCACAGCGTGTTCGCTGGCAGCGCGGCCAGATCGAGGTTGCTGCAATGTACCCGGAGCTAGAGCGTCACCCGTTCAGGCTCAGGGGGATCTCGATAGCGAAATCGCTGATTGTTGACCACACGCTCGCGTTCCCTCGAGTTGTCTGGACCTTCCTGCTGCCGTTCATGTTCCTTCTCGGCTACCGTCCTGAGGTCGTCGTATCTGCCACTCTCTCGCTCTACGTGATCTATGTGGCTGTTGAGGCGATGTACTACCTGGTTGCCCTGTGGATCTCGGAAGGAGAGCCGAGGCAACGCCTGAAATCGCTCTGGTGGATACCGATTTTCATGCCGCTCTACAGGTGGACCACGTTCTGGTTCCGCTTCAGCGGCTTCCTGTCGGCGCTGAAGGATGAGAAGCAGTGGCTGGCGCGCGATCCGCTATCGGAGTCGTACGAGAGCGTGAGGCGCATGTCCACACTGGCTCTCACGTTCCTGACGCAATCGTTCATGCCCAAGCTTGCCGCCTTGATCGGCGGTGTCATCAGGTTCAGATAGCTGCGAGAACGACAGATGGTTCTTATTAATGCAACAGAGGGAATAGCTGACCGCTGGAACAGGCGGAGGGCGATCCTTGACCAGATGCAGGACCAGGTCTGGCATGCGGCGCAGGTTCACCGCGTCTCACTGGTCATAGTTGCTGTTGCGGCGTTGCTGCATCTGCTCTCTGCGGTGCTGCTCATGGCGAACTCGTCGAGCGGTCAGGCTGCAGGACTGAGCAGGCTGCCAGTTGACGAATCCTGGACCCGGCTCACTTACATCAAGAACTTTGCCGACTCGTTCGCCTTCCAGTTCAACGATGGAGAAGCGTCTACAGGCGCGACCAGCCCGCTGTGGATTGGCCTGAACGGCCTGCTTGCAGCGATATTTGGGCTCGAAGGCGACAGTCTTCCTGCGCTCACGAAGATCGTGGGCATCGGCTTCGGTATCGCCACTCTGGCGATGGTGTTTCGAATCACCTGGCAGCTTACGCGGTCTCGTGCTGCCGGAGCGTTCGCCGCCGCAGTCCTGGCCGTTGAGCCACACTTCGCCTTCGCATCTGTATCGGGAACCGAGGTCTCAATGACTGCGACCCTCGCGCTTGCAGCGTCGTGGGCTTTCCTCAGAGGCAGGGTGCGAACATCTGGCGTGCTCGCAGCGATCGCGCTGACGGCGCGGCCTGAGGCGGTATTGTTGTCCGGGCTGATAGTGGGAGCCACGATATTCAGGTGGATGTGGCGACGAGACGGCGCAATATTCCAACAGGAACAGGATCTGCGAGACATCGCATGGCTTGCTGTTCCGTCTCTCCTGGTGATCGCAATTGGGATCACCTATAGCTGGTCGGTCACTGGCGATGCGTTGCCGGACAGTTATTTGGCTACGAAGGAGGCACTTGGCCTTCTGCCGCTATCGAACCTGTGGAATGTATGGCTTGGCTATCTGCACGAACTGCCATTCATGCACGGTCTTGCATGGGTCGTTGGCCTGCCTCTGATTCTGCTTGGCATGTTCACTGCGCTCAAGCGTCACAGCTTCTCCGCAGTTCCGCTGGCTCTCTTCTCACTGGCGCTTGTCTACGCGGCGATGGTGATCTACGAGCGTCCTGAAGAGCAGTGGCTGTTCGCCGACCGGCGTCACATGGATGCGGCATTGCCGTTCATTGTCGTGATGCTAGTGACCGGCACTGTGCGTGGCTGGCAACTGGTCCGCAGGTGGGAGCTTGCCCGCAACCCGCTGACCGAAGAGGAGCGAAAGGCGGTGATGATCACGGCTGTCACCGCTATGGCAGCGCTCGTGCTCATTCCAGTGATTCCGCTTACTGGCAAGTGGGTGACTGTCTCAGACGAGTATTCCTGGAGCAGCAGGAACGTGAATGATGTGAACGTTGCGATGGGCAAGTGGTTTGAGGCGAACACTCCGGCTTCAGCCAGTATCGCTGCAGCACCCGCAGGAGCGATCGCTTTCTATTCAGATCGCGCTGTCATCGATCTGAGCGGTAAGAACTTCCACGATGTGCACGAACACCGGCCTCTCACGTACGGCGCCGAGCATCCCGGCTATTTCGTAGCGCTCCGGAGTCCATTCTTCGACAGCGTTCCGGACCGCGAAGCACTGCACGAGACTCTTCCGGGGATCGGCAACGAATTTCAGTTCGGAATACTGAGAGTCTACGGACCGCCTGTTACTGATGCTGCCGATGAGCATTCACGCAACGAGATTGCTCTGTTCGATACCACCGGCCTGGAGATCATCGATTCGATCGATGTCGGAAACCCGGATGCGCCTGAACAGATGTCCGAGGCAGAGCATGGCTACGGGATCTCCGGTGAGCGCAACGGCTTCAGCATCACCGCACGACTCGATTCCGGCCAGCAACTGACAGACGATGCCCGCGTGTTCAACATCGAGGAACTCACGGTCGCCGCTCGTCCGGGACAGTCATTGACGATTGTGAAGCGCTACGACGCGACGGCCCCGATACGGCTCCGAGTCTCCGTAGACGGCGAGGAAGCGGGAA
>JANQIZ010000330.1 GCA_028281895.1 Dehalococcoidia bacterium | reverse complement strand
GTGCACGCCGGGCAGCACGCCGACCTCGACGAGATACTTCACCAGCTCCTCGTCGTCTTCGGGGATACGGTCCACGATCATGCTGCTGCCGTTCGCAGCCTGGTCCAGGGTGACGACGCTGCGCGGCTGCCTGTATCCGGAGCCCGGAATCGGCTGTCCAAACGGGTCTGTCTTCGGATTGTTGAGCCTGCCACGAATCCGCTGCTCGATCTCATCTGAGATAGCGTGCTCGAGCATGTGCGCCTGCGCGTTCACATCCCACAGATCGACACCAAGCAGGTCGACGATCATGCGCCCGGCCAGGCGGTGGCGTCGAATCATGCGCTCGGCGAGCGACTTGCCGGTGGATGTGAGGCTGATGTCGCGAGACTCAGCGATGCGGATGAGCTGCTCGCGCTCCATTCGGCGCAGCATGCCGGAAACCGATGGCAATGAAGTTCCGAGGTTCTCGGTTTCTGGAACTCGCCGCAGTTGAGCGACCAGGTTGGAGTTCGTGACGCGCAGTCCCTGCTCTTCTACGAGGTAGATGGAGAGCAGATAGTTCTCCATCGCCTGCGTGAGCTTTATCTCACCATGAGTGTGGCGTGATTTCTTGGACTTTCCAGACTGTGAAGATGACTGTGTCATGATTGCGATGCTGCAGTGGCGCTTGCTGTTACTTGCGAATAGAGATCATCCGTTCATACGGTTGCGATTCGAGGTTCGGACGATACAAGATCGCCACAAATTATCGCTTCGTATGTACGAAGTATAGTCGTTCAGCGATCGTCGCATCGATTTCGCATGACATCGCAACGGGCAGAACGGGTCTGGCGATTCTCAATTCGTGACCTTAGAGTGCCAGCAGAATCGAGTTTCGTCGCGAGTCATGCAACACTTGTGGCAGCGACACACATCAGGGAGATGATCGGTTGAGCGAACGCGGAGACATCGTCAGGTGCGAGTGGGGAGAGAGTCTCTCGGGCCTTATGCTCGAGTACCACGACACAGAGTGGGGCGTCCCGACGCACGGTGACCAGGTGCTGTTTGAGCTGCTGTGCCTCGAGGGAGCGCAGGCCGGCCTGAGCTGGAACACGATCCTGAACCGTCGAGAGGGGTACCGCGAGGTGTTCGATGGCTTCGATATCGAGCGTGTCGCTGCGTATGACGATGAGCGTGCAGAGGCACTGAGGCACGACGAGCGCATCATCCGCAACAGGGCGAAGATACGGGCGTTCATCGGCAACGCCAGGGCTGTGCTGGAGTTGCAGTCGCAAGGGCGAAGTTTTGACGAGTATTTATGGTCGTTCGCTGGCGGCGCGCCAAAGGTCAATCGCTGGAAAGAGATGTCTGATGTCCCGCCGGAGACAGCAGAGTCGCAGGCAATGAGCAAGGACCTGAAAAAGCTTGGTTTCAGCTTCGTTGGCCCAACGATCTGTTACGCCTTCATGCAGTCGGCAGGAATGGTCAACGACCACGTTGTGAGCTGCTTCCGCCACGACCAGGTCTAGCGGCGGCAAGATGATCGCTGCCTCTGGCTGAGGAGCACGTCGATACTCAGGTTGCGCTCTTCGGGGCTCTAATCATGACCCCGATACAGGTGGATATCGCATTGACTACGGGCGCTTCTTTAGCTTCAATAGGAAACTGGGCTTTGTCCGGGCGAGTCGCACGTGCCGCTTCCGGCCGTTTGCACAGACTCTGGCCAGTCGGCCAAATTCGCCCGGCGCCCTGGATAGCTCCAAGTCGTTCCCGAGTAGCTCAGCGGTAGAGCAGCTGACTGTTAATCAGCGGGTCACAGGTTCGAATCCTGTCTCGGGAGCCAAACTCAA
>JANQIZ010000326.1 GCA_028281895.1 Dehalococcoidia bacterium | reverse complement strand
ACATCCGGCCTGCGCGGCACCCAGCGGCATGTCACCGCTCTGCCGACAACCACTCGCTCCGGGTGCAGGTTCAGCCAGTTGCCAGCGAACTGCGCATCGTAGCCGTGCCGCTTGCAGGTTCCCCACGCCTCCTCGGACGTGACGAGCTTCATGCGCTCGAGAATGTCGTCTGGCACGAGCGGCCTGCCGTTCGCATCACGGTCGCCTGTCCACTCGCTCGTTATCGCCCTGATGTTGTCTGGATTGGTGAGTTTCATATGGCCGGTTGCTCCGTTGTGGCCTGCTGTTGGAACCCCGCCTGCATGACGCAATCGCGCCGATGGCGCCGCCGGTTGAGTGACGACGCCACCGATCGCATGATCACCAGCGGTGTTCGTGCTGAGGAATTTCGGCTACTGCGCCAGCTCCACCGGGTTGTGCAGAACGCCGATCTTGTCGATCTCAACCGTCACATCGCCGCCCGGGTTGATCGGAGGCGTAGTGCCCGACGTGCCTGTCCAGAGCATGTCGCCCGGCTCGAACGTGACGTACCTGCTGAGGAACGAGATCGCCTCGGCAGTCGAGAAAATCATCTCTGAAGAGTGGCACTTCTGGCCCTCGACGCCGTTCACAAGGCCGCGGATGCTCACATTCTGCGGGTCGATGTCAGTGACGATGAACGGTCCTGTTGGGCCATACGTGTCGGCCGACTTGGCGCGCCACCACTGCTTATCGGCGTTCGGGCCTGACTGCCATTCCCGGCCGCTGACATCGTTGCCCGCGGTGTAGCCGAAGATGTAGTCCAGAGCCTCGTCTTCCGAGACGTTGCTGGCCCGCTTGCCAAAGATCGCAACCAGCTCAGATTCACAGACAACCAGTCCAGCGTCCGGCTGCAGCCTGATCGGGTCGCCTGGGCCGATGATGGCGTTCGAGTTCTTGTAGAACGGCTCCGGACGAGTCGGCGCGTCTGCGCCAAGCAGGTGCGATCCGTAGTTGAGTGCGAGGCAGAGCATCTTGCCGGGCTTCGGGTTCGGCGCAAGGATCTTGATATCGTCCAGCCGGTGCGTATCGCCGGTCTCGGAGTAGTCCTGGCCAATCGGAGAGTTCGAGATCTCCTTCACGGTGTCGCCATCGACGATGCCGTATGCGCCGTCGTCACCCTTTGCGAATCGAACGAATTTCATCTTATTTCCTTCTCTTTGTCTGTCGCTGCTTGTCTGGCGCTGCGAGCTTTCGTCCCTTGCTGCGAGACGAGTTCTGGTTCCTGACCGTACGCCAATCTGCTGCCGCGTGACGAGTCCGGGCTTGAGACTCACGAGTCAGTGCCGCTCATCTGAGATGAGGCAGCCGACAGTCTAAGGGGGAGGCGGGACACGCGCCAGTTCACCGGTTCTCTATGCAGCGAATGGGGAAGGGGAGGCAGCCTGTTTGTCATCCCGAGCGAAGCCGAGGGATCTGACCGATTTTGGACGGTCTCCGAGAGATTCTGAATCAACCCGTTCGACTTCGCTCAGGGCAGGGGCAGACATTTCACCCACACCCTGACCCTCTCCCTGCGAGGGAGAG
>JANQIZ010000175.1 GCA_028281895.1 Dehalococcoidia bacterium | reverse complement strand
CCTTTATCTCGTGGATTCCGTTGGCCAGTTCGTATGTCATATGTTCAGAGTAATCGGTAAGTATCCAGACTCGCGCGTTGGCGCTTTATGCTGCAACGATAGCGCGTCTGTGTTGCGTATTCGCCCGTGCTGGCACGCGAGGGAAGTCGAGTAGACAGCTACGCACATGCCTCGAATCAGGGAATCAGGCAAAGAACTCAGGAGATACGCTCAAGTATCGGTGGCAGTTCGTGAAGACTCTCGATCTCGTGATGAGGCTCAATTCCCGTTTCATTCGGTACTCGATCGCGGTTCAACCAGACGGCTGTCGCTCCTGCGCGAATCGCCCCGGCGACATCATGTTCAAGAGAGTCGCCTACATGAACGAGCCGGTCCAGTGGACAATCCGTTGCCGCTGAGACCGCTTCAAACGCAGCGAGATTGGGCTTCCTCGCACCAATCTCTTCGGCATAGAGCATCGCGGCGAACGTATCGGAGAGACCGACGGCTGAGACGCTGGCGTTGCCATTGGACAGCAGCACGAGCGACCATCCATTCGATTTCAAGTGCTGAAGTGTGGCCTTTACATCGTCATACAGCCTGTTCGAACGATCTCGTTCGAACACAAAGACTTCGAATAGGCGGCCGATCAACTCTGCAGTGGGATCAACTCCAGCTTCTGCAACGACCTGGCGCAGTCCTTCGCGGCGAAGCTCGAGCAACGAAACCCGGCCCTCACCGAGTTCCATGCCAACTTCGGCTCTGATAGCAATCAAGCGATCCACGTCGAGGGGCACTGCGCCGATATGGAGGCGTGAGAACTCTTTGCTGACCGCGGCGAGTGCGGCTCGCTGTGCCTCTTCGAAGTTCCACAGCGTGTTATCGCCATCAAACGAGACGACCTTTGGCGGCGATTCAGGCATTACGGCCAGCCTACGAGTGCTCGCCAGCCTGCTCTACAAGCCATTCACGAGACCTGATCTTCTCGTCTAGAGAGCCGTAAGCCATGCTGTAGTGACCGGTGTAACCCGCCGACTCGAGGCCGGAGAACATCGCAGCGAAGTCGATCGTTCCTTCGCCTGGGATCATGTGGACCTCGTATTCGCCCGTATTGTCCGCGAGCCGTACCTCGCCAACTCGCTCGATCCCAAAGGCATCGAAGAACCCGCTCACGCCTTCTGGCACCAGGTGTGAGTGGTTGACCGTGAATGCCCATCCAAGCTGGCCAGGCGGAATCGCATCGAAGTATCCTCTGCACTCCTCGACCGTGTGGGCCATGTAGTGAATCTCTGCATGCTCTGGCTCGAAGTTCAGGTTCTCCAGCAGGATCCTCGCGCCGGTGTCAGAGGCGTACTTCGCTATGCGCTGCAGTCGATCGAGAGATGCGCTGCGACGGGCCTCTACATCACCAGAGAAGTGGTATCCGGCATGCACCACCGTCCACTGGCACCCGAGGTTGTTCGCAAGGTCCACGCTGGCTCTCAGGTACTCGTCGACGGCCCTTGAAACATAGGGAGATGTCTCTGCGATGTTCACAGCCGAAAGCGTGTGCAGTCCGATCGATATACCATTGGTCTCGCAGGTCTCGCGCACCGCTTTCGCACGGTCGCGATTCCAGCTCTCCATGTGATTGGGGCCAGAATCGGCATTGAAATCCAGGTAGTAGAACTCATTCTCGATCGCCCACTCCACGGCATCTTCCAGGCGCATGCCACCCGCGTCGAATCCGATTCTGTCCTTGAGCGTCATGAATCTCTACCTTTACGCCGTACGGATGCTCCCGCGCAGCACGTTCGCCTCATCCGATGCCATGAACACGATCACCTTCGCCACATCATCAGGCGATACGAGCGAGTCCATCGTCTTGTCGAACGTGGATTTGTCTCCGGTGATATCGAAAGTTCGCTTCACCTGCGAGACCTTGAGAGGAGTTTTCACCGCGCCTGGCAGGATGTCGTTCACCCTGATCCCGTACTTCTCGAGCGCGTTCTGCATCACCAGTGTGAGGCCGTGCACTCCGCCCTTTGAGGAGCCGTATGCGAATGAGGAAGAGCCGCCGAGCACACCCGCACCAGATGAGGCGAGGATGATCGTGCCGCTGCGCTGCTCCTTCATGATTCCGGAGACGTGCTTTGCGATCTGGAACGTGCCGCGAAGGTTGATGTCCAGCACCGTGTCCCATGTGTCCTCAGGGAACTCGTCAAGCTCAACCGACGCGCCTTGCAGCACGCCTGCGAGGTGGACGAGGACATCGGCACCGCCCATCCAGTCGCTGGCCTCAGATACTGCAGTGGCAACCTCGCTGCCCTCTCGGACATCCACGTGCCAGTAACGGGCTTCACCGCCTGACTCTGCGATGTCGTTGATGGTCTCCTGTCCGTCGGAGTCGTTCACATCGAACACTGCAACCTTCGCTCCGTAGACGGCAGACCTGATGGCAACTGCTCTGCCGATGCCGGTTGCGCCGCCGGTGACGATCATCTTCTTTCCACTCAAATCAACGGGCAATTCTCTATCTCCAATTCTGGCTCCAGTCCTGGCCTCGCGGCCGGGAGCTAATCCCAGTTAATGCCCGCGTCACGGGCCTCGCGCTTCAGTCCCTCTGCAGCCAGCGGAACCTTCTCGTCTGGCAGATGTTCGATCAATATGTGAGCTTCCGGACACACTCGCTGCATGCCGTTCAGGAAGGTCTCCTGGTCGAGCATGCTCTCGGGCTGGCCAATGATCGATTCCTCAAAGTGCGGCAGCAGAGAATCGACGAGGGTGAAGTCCTTCGCATGAGCGCCAAGGATCCTGTCAGGCAGTAGCTCGTAGAACTCGTTCAGCAGGTCGGTGTTGGCATATGCCTGCTCGATAGACCCGATGAAGTTCACCGGGTCCATGTTGAACTTCAGTGCAGGCGATCCCACGGCGTCGATCAGGTCTCTCACTCGCTGCGGGGAGTAGACCGGGCATACGACACCGCCCTCTATCGCCAGGTCCACACCTTCGGATTCAGCTACGACGCAGAGGCGCTTTCCACTGTCTATCAGGCGATCGAAGACTGCGGGTGTGCGATTCTCCGGATGGGGCAGCCAGGGACCGTTCTTGTTCATGCTGCCCGGCCGGAAGTAGGTGTTCGGACAGCCGAGACGCGCGCTGAATCTGATCATCTCTTCAACGAACTCTATCGCTGAATCACGCTCGGCATCGTCGTCTGAGCACAGACCGTTCCCGTAGTTGCCTACAGACTGGGCCATCGGAAAGCCGAACTCCTCGTAGAGCGACGCCACCCGCTGAATCTCAGCGTCTGTTGCCGAACTCGGGTCATCAGCGCGTATCTGGACCGTCTTGAAATCGAGATCAGCGGCTCGCTGAAGCGTCTCTCTATCGATACTTCGCCAGTCGCCTCTCACCAGTCCGGCAACACCAAGAATCATCGCTCAACCTTTGTTGCTGTGCTTGCGTCAACTCGCTCCTGTGCCATGCAGCAGGCAGAGGACGGCGCAAAGGGTACAGCAGGTGGGAAGGATTGGCGCGCTAACGGTCGAACGGACCCAGCTCTCCGGGCATCTTGACGTTGTTCGCAAACGGGTTCTCTAATCCCGCAGGTGGCTCCGTAGAGTCATCCTTGCCGGCTTCGAGCTTCGTCTTTAGTGCGCCAAGAAAGACCTCATTGGAGCGGTTCAGCTGGCTCGCTAGAAGTGCACGAGACGGAGCCAGGCGCAGCGGACCGCCACTACCGGAAACTCGCAGGCTCACGTGAGTCTTGCGATAGTCGCCATGAATACGCAGGTCATGATTCAGACGCGCGCCGTAGCTCACGGCTTCCCAGCGCATTCCGCGCTCGGCACGCCACTCGATAACGCGCGCCTTGAAGCCGATAAGTCTCTTCAAGCGCCACTTGAAGATGGCCTTATTCTCTGAATCCTCCAGCCAGTAAGAGCTGGTCACATCGTGCCGCCAGCTCTTCCACATGTCGACGCGGCTCAGCCAGTCCCAAACCTTGTCGGGCGGAGCAAAGATTTCTATTTCGTAGACTGCCGCGAACGCAGCCTGATCGGAAGTGAACATCACACAAAGCTTACCCTGCACACTGAAACGAAGCCTCAGCCGGGCTAGACTCGTCGGATTCCGAAACCGATCCGCCGACAGTCAGCGTTCCGCCACCTCCTCACCACAGCCCGGAGTATTCGATGCCAGTAAATGGCGAAAGGTCACGATCCGCAAGCAAAGTATGGGGCGAGACGGTGCGCTCAGAGCATGCGCAAGCGGACCGTGTTCGCTCAGATGATCCATCAGCTGACCACTGGCGTTCGCTTGCGCACCGCTTCAAGCCAATGTCGCGTGAGAGCGCGGTGCAGGACGAATCCTATATCGCTGTCTCCAGATACGTTCGCGAATCAGACGTAGTTATCGACGTGGGCGCAGGAGCCGGCCGTCTAGCCATTCCCATTGCTGAGCACTGCAACCGCGTAGTTGCAGTCGAGCCATCAGAGGCGATGCAGGAGCAACTCCGCAACCAGGCCGATGCATGGGGCATCGACAACATCCAGGTGATTGAATCGACATGGGAAGAGGCAGAGGTCGAACCTGCCGATGTCATCATATGCGCGCACGTCGTCTACACAGTTGAGGACATCGCAGGGTTCATACGAAAGCTCTCCCGAAACGCACGTCGAGAGGTTCTGATCATCGTCTTCGAAGAGCCGGCGATGGCCAACTACTTCGAGCTATGGCGTCTGATCTACGGAGAGGACCGCATCTCGCTGCCATCGCTCTCTCAACTTGAAGAGGTGCTAGCCGAACTGGGCATCACCTACGAAAAGCATCCGCTCGACGAATGGGAATCGCGGCCCTTCTCAGACGCTGAAAAGGCGTACGAAGAATCGCTGGCCAGGCTGTTCATCACCACATCAAATGAGAACACTGAACTGCAGGCAAAGTTGCGTGCGGTACTACAGGACTCTCTCGTTCCCGTAGAAGGCGGCATGCGCTTTCGCTGGGCTCGACCACACCGGCCATGGCTGGTGCGCTGGACAACATAGCCAGATACGGAAAACATTCGCTCATCTGTGCCCGTATACCATTGCCGTCTAGTGGATCGGCACAGCCCTCCATCCTGTCTAGATTCTCCAGTTCCCTCGGACGATGCGGATATGACGAATCGACCTGAACAGGCAGATACCGCAACCGAGGATGGCGCACTCTCGATCGAGGATCTGATCGACACCGAGGGTCGCGAGTTCCCGGCTCCAACGGTAGAAGAGCTGGATGCTGTTCGGCAGTCGGTGGAAGAGCACTTGGCCGCAGGCGAATCCCCAGAGACTGTCGCTGACCTCATCACCACGTTGCGCCCGCCAGACCAGGCTACGGTCGTTGCCCAACTCGATTCCGAGCTCTACAGGCTTCTCCTGCCTTCGCTTTCGGCGGAAGTCATCACCGAGTTCATCGAGCACATGGATGCCGACGAAGCTGTGGAATTCGCCGCGCTTGTCCGCGCCCCAAAGCTCGCGCAGGTGCTGGATCAAACTGAGCCCGATGTGGCCGCAGACGTTCTCCGTGGAATCGGCTGGGAGGACGCCAGTCGTGTCTTGATGCACATGGCAGACAGGTCAAGCATCGGCACTTTGCTCCTGTACCGCGATGACGATGCCGGTGGCCTCATGACCACCGATTTCATCGCTCTCAGAGATACATGGCCGGTGCCCCACGCGATCAACATGATTCGGACCTCGGGTCTCGACACCCGGCGGCTTCGGGAGGTCTATGTCGTTTCGGAGTCTGGCGAGCTCGTCGGCTTCATGGATCTGCCTGAACTGGTCTTCGCTCCACCTGGATCGCTGGTAAAAGATGTCATGAACTCTGACGTGATCTTCGTTCAGGGTGGCACCGACCAGGAAGAGGCCGCCCGCCTCATGAGCCGCTATGAGCTTCGCAGCATCCCTGTCGTAGACACGGCAGGTCGCATGGAGGGTGTGATCTCGGTCGAGGACCTTGTGCAGGTGGCTCAGGAAGAGGCGACCGAGGACATGCTTAGGCTGGCATCGACCAGCGGCCAGGACACGGTGCAGGGTCCGGTCAGTGTCTCGATACGAAACCGACTGCCGTGGCTGCTGGCCAACATAGCGACAGTGCTAGCCGTCGCGCTGGTGCTAGCACTGTTCGAGGACACTCTCGATTCGATCGCAATCCTTGCTGTGTACATGCCCATGGTCATGAATCAGGCTGGAGTAGCGGGAACCCAGGTGACGACCATCGTTGTTCGGGCGCTTGCGCTGGAAGAGGTGACGACTGGATCTACGGCCAGGCTATTGAGAAGAGAGTACGTGCTTGCGGCGATAAACGGCGGAGCGGTCTCAGTTGTTATGGCCAGCGTAGTTGGCCTGTGGAGGATCGATCTCTACCTCGGCGTAGTCGTGTTCATCGCCATGATCGCAAGCTACTTCGTGGCCGCATCAGTAGGCGTGCTAGTGCCGATGGCCATGAGCAGGTTCAAGATCGACCCTGCAACTGCATCGGGAGTCGTCCTGACGACTTTCACGGACATCGCCGGCGGAGCCTTCTATCTCGGCATGGCGACAGTCTTCCTGTCGATGCTTAGGAGCTAGTCACTGCCGCCGGCAAAGGCGGTCGAGACGTGACGCCTCTGGATCTTTCCTGTCGCTGTTCGCGGAAGTGAGTCAGCGATGTACACAACATCAGGAACCTTGAAGTCTGCGAGATGCTCGCGACAGTAACTTCGGATCGACTCTTCATCTGCAGATCCGTTGAGCACAACTGCCGCCTGCACAACTTCGCCGTACTTCTCGTCCGCAACGCCGAAGCAGACCGCCTCTGCAACTGCGTCGTGCTGGAGAAGCACCGCGTCAACCTCAAGCGGTGAGATCTTCTCTCCACCACGGTTGATCAGCTCCTTGATGCGGCCTGTGAGCGTCAGGTAGCCATCATCGTCGAGAAAACCCTGGTCGCCGGTGCGGAACCATCCGTCCACGAACGCCTCTGCATTGGCATCAGGATTGTTGTTGTAGCCATGCATCACGTTGTGACCCTTGATCACGACCTCACCGATCGCGCCCACAGACTGGAGATCACCCTTGCCCTCCATATCCATGATCGCCACTTCAACCCCAGTCGGCTTGCCAACAGTCCCCGGCTTGCGATCTCCAGGCGGCAGCGGGCTCGAAGCCATCTGGTGCGATGCCTCCGTCATGCCGTAAGCCTCGAGTACAGGCGCTCCGAATCGTTCCTCAAGAGAATGGAAAACAGATGGTGCAAGCGCTGAAGAGCAGGAGCGAATGAAGCGGAAGCTCCTGTCCGGCGCGTTGTCATCGTCCGCCCGCAGCAGAAGAACCTGGTGAATCGTCGGAACTGCCGAGTACCAGGTCGCGGCTGTCTCGGCTTGGATCGGCCAGAACGCAGATGCAGAAAAGCGAGAAGGCACTACGATCGAGCCGCCGGAGTAGAACGTCGATAGAGAGACGCCGATCAGGCCGTGAACGTGGAACAGCGGCATAACCACCATCGCCACATCATCCGGCGTCAGCTCATACGTCTCGCTGATGTTCTTGAGAGATGTGACCAGGTTGCCGTGGGTCAGAGGAACGCCCTTCGGGCGGCTGGTAGTTCCCGACGTATGCAGGAAGAGCGCGATGTCTTCTGCATTCGGACGATCGGCTGTCTTGCTCTCAGAAAGCGGTGTTCCACCTGACTTGAGCACTGTGGCTGAACCGTCAAGGCTTGCCTCCATCACCGGGATCCCCAGCGAAGCGGCAGCGTCTCGACCTGCATGATCGCCCGGCGGCACGATCGCCAGTTGGGAGTCTGCGTCTTCCATGTAGAACTTGAACTCTTCTTCGGTGTATGCCGAGTTGAGCGGCGCGGCTATGGCGCCGACTCGTGCCACAGACATGAAGAGGGTCACGAAATCCAAACCGTTCGGCAGTACGATTGAGACGGCGCGTCCCGGCTGCACTCCAATGCCGGCCAGCAGACCCGCCACTCGCTCGACCTCCTCATCAAGCTCTCCGTAGCTGAGTCTTGGGCCTCCACCCGGAATCACAATTGCGGGCGCAGATTGATCTGCTGAGGGGATGAGGTCGGCGATCGTCTGGGCGGTCATGGGTATTTCCTGGTTCGCGTGCTAGATGGCGGAATGCGTCGTTGATTGTATTCCTGCGCAGGTCAGCGCAGCATCGGTCCTTCGATCATGACCAGGACCATGTCGTCTCTGCGGTGAGCGGCTGCCCGGCATCAACGATCAGAGTTCCTGTGTTCGCAATGCCCCGGCGCTCAAGCTGAAAGGCATTGACCGTGGATGTCTGTGGCTCAACACAGATCGAGTCCTCAGGCGTGTAGACCATGGCGTTTGTGACAGTCTCCGACGACTTCATTCGAAGCGAAAGATCCGGCCACCGGAGCAC
>JANQIZ010000145.1 GCA_028281895.1 Dehalococcoidia bacterium | reverse complement strand
CATCGCATCACGCATCGAGCGCGTCGGCGAGGCCCTCGAAAGCTACAAGACCTCGCTCCGCCTCGGCGCTGACACTGGCAAGGTGGTTGCCAGGAGACAGGCTGAAGGCGTGATTCCGCAGCTCGAAACCTGGGTTGGGAAGGACGGCAGCACGCCGTTCTTCGACACGCTTCTCGACGGGTTCGACGAATCGGAGCACGGAGGCTCAGGCCTGAAGGCCCGCCTTGAGCAGGCATCAGAACAGGCCAACGCCGACTGGCTGAACTTCGCCGACTTTCTCCGAAACGAGTACATGCCATCGGCCGCTGCAGAAGACGGCGTGGGCCGCGAGCGATACTCCCTTGCCGCCCGAAGCTTCAACGGCATCGAGCTTGATCTTGATGAGACGTACCGCTGGGGATGGGAGCAGACGAAGTGGGTTCGCAGCGAGATGGAGAAGACGGCTGAGCTAATCAAGCCCGGCGCTTCCGTGGGCGAGGCTGTGGATCTATTGGAGTCGGACCCGGAGAAGTCGATCCACGGTGTTGACGAGTTCCGCCAGTGGATGCAGGACCTGCAGGACTCGACGATCGAAGATTTCGATGGCAAACACTTCGATCTTGACCCGCGAGTCCGCGAGATCGAGGCGATGATCGCTCCACCGGGCGGCGCGCTGGCCATGTACTACACAGGCCCCAGCGAGGACTTCTCACGTCCCGGACGCACCTGGTATCCAACAGGTGGCAAGACGTCATTCCCAACCTGGCGCGAGGTCTCGATCGCATACCACGAGGGCGTTCCCGGCCATCACTTCCAGATAGCAACCAACATGACACTGGCAGACGATCTCTCTCGCTACCAGCGCCTGCTCGCCGGAACCTCCGGATACGTCGAGGGTTGGGCGCTCTATGCGGAGCGGCTGATGGGCGAGCTTGGCTACCTCGAAAACCCGGATCACTACATGGGGATGCTGGATGCGCAGGCGCTTCGGTCCATCAGGGTCGTGGTCGACATCGGCATGCACCTCGGTCTCGCCATTCCCGCTGACTCCGATTTTCACCCCGGCGAGACATGGACTGGCGAACTGGCGCTGGAGTTCATGCGGGACCGCGTGCACTTCCCTGCCGACTTCGTGGCAAGTGAGGTCGACCGATACCTGGGATGGCCGGGGCAGGCGATCAGCTACAAGGTTGGCGAGCGGGTATGGCTGGAAGCTCGTGATGCGGCGAAGTTACGCGCCGGGACAGCCTTCGATCTCAAGGACTGGCACAACGCCGCGCTGAAGCTCGGACCGATGGGACTGGGCCAAATGAAGCGAGAAATGGGCTGAATGCGGACGCCTTAACCCACCCAAATCGTGCTCGCACGGTCCAAGATATAGAGTTGATGGAACCTGATCCCCTGCTGAACCTGCCCACATCGCCCGAGAGTCTCCGCATTGCACCATAGTCCGCTTGAGATAGTCGCTGAGCTCATCCTGCTCCTCGCCGTCATCCTCATCGCCGCCAAGATCGGCGGTGAGATCTTCGAGCGATACCTCAAGATCCCGGCTGTTCTTGGCGAGCTCATCTCCGGCATCATCATCAGCCCGTTCGCGCTGGGAGGGATCAGGTTCTTCGACCTGTTCGGCCCACTCTTCGAGATCCCGCTCGAATCGGATGGCCACGGCGGCCTCATCGAATCGACGCTTCCCGTCGAGCCTCAGCTCTTCTTCATCGCGCAGGTGGCTTCGGTGATCCTGCTGTTCGAGGCAGGGCTTGAGACGAACCGTGCGCAGTTCGTGCGCTGGGTAAGGCCAGCATCAGGAGTCGCTATCGGCGGAGTCCTCGTGCCGTTCGGCCTTGGCTTCCTCGGGACCATCATGTTCGGATTCGCTTCGCTCGATTCGATCACCGACGCGGTGCCGGCCCTGTTCGTTGGCGCAATCATGACCGCCACATCGGTAGGTATCACGGCGCGGG
>JANQIZ010000136.1 GCA_028281895.1 Dehalococcoidia bacterium | reverse complement strand
TGGCCGCTAACCGGGTGACCCCTCTTGTTGAGGTGCCCTGCTAAGAATGGGCGCCCTACAGCAAGACACCTCCGGTACTACTATTCATGCTTAGCAAACACCTCCTTTCATTTTCGTTTTCAGTCCGGGGCCAATGCCCTCGGCTGGCTGGCCACGTAAGCGACGTCTGCCAACTTTTCCATTATGCCACACCCGTCGCCATCTCCCGGTAAAGCCAGATGTGGGCCGCTACCACTAGCATGTGCGAGTAGCTATCACAGATATCGCTGCAGCCGGTGACGCTCTAACTTCAGGTTGCCGCTGCCGACGCGCATCGTCTGCCATTCGGAGGTTCGAAGGCACATGCCCCTTCAGTCGGTTCCAATCCAGCCGCTATCCATCTCGATCCTCGAGCCGATAGTTGGGAAAGATCGAATCGAGCAACTGACAACCGGCGCTTCCGACATTGCAAAGAAGCTTGACGGTCGCAGTGTCATTAACGTGAATTCGACCGCTCGCGGCGGTGGAGTGGCCGAGATGCTGCAGTGGCTTCTCCGTTACGTGCGAGGCGCTGGAATCGATGTCAACTGGCACGTGATCGAAGGCACGCCAGAGTTCTTCGCTCTCACCAAGCGCGTCCACAACATGCTTCACGGCAATCCGGGAGACGGCCGCTCGCTCTCTGATCGCGACGCCGATGTCTATCGGCAGGTCTCGTTCAAGAACGCCGAAGAGCTGTGCGCAGTCGTTAAGCCGGGCGACATCGTGGTTCTCCATGATCCGCAGACCGCCGGACTGATTGGAGAGATGAAGGGACTGGGAGCCATCGTCCTCTGGCGCTGCCACGTAGGCACCGACGCAGATAGCGAGCCGAAGTCGCAGGCCTGGGAGTTTCTCCGACCACATCTTGAACAGGCCGATGCCTTCATCTTCAGTCGCAGGGAATACGTTCCCGACTGGATTGAGCAGTCACGCGTCGCCGTGATTCCGCCATCCATCGACCCGTTCGCAACCAAGAACCGGCCGATGTCGCGTGAGAACGCCAGGGCCATCCTCCAGCACGTTGGCGTTCTGCAAGATGGAGTAACCAAGCAAGCGCCTGAGTTCACACTCGCCGATGGGTCGATCAGCAGAGTCAACCGCATGGCAGATCTTGTTCAGACCGGTCCCGCGCCTGCGTCCGATGTGCCGTTTGCCGTGCAGGTTTCGCGCTGGGACAGGCTGAAGGATATGCAGGGCGTGATGGAGGCTTTCGCTCAGTATGTCGATGGCGAACGCGCAACAAGACTCGTGCTGGCTGGGCCGTCGGTGAGCGGAGTGGCGGATGATCCCGAGGGCGGCAAGGTCTTGACCGAGTGCATTGAGCGGTGGCGTGAGCTGCCCCATTTCGAACGGCACAGGATTCAGCTGGTGTGCCTGCCAATGACCGACATAGACGAGAACGCGGGCATCGTGAACGCTCTGCAGACCTATGCGGCGGTGGTTGTCCAGAAGAGCCTGCAGGAAGGGTTTGGTCTGACTGTCACCGAGGCGATGTGGAAGGGCAGGCCCGTCGTGGCGTCCGCCATTGGTGGCATCCAGGACCAGATCGTCGACGGCGAATCGGGGCTGCTGGTCAAAG
>JANQIZ010000126.1 GCA_028281895.1 Dehalococcoidia bacterium | reverse complement strand
GTCGTACACAAAAGGAGCGGTATCGAGCTTCTTGAGACGGTTGGCTTCGTCGCCTATGACGAGCCTCGCAGGCGTATCCGCATCATGAGGAGCGAGGATCGGCTCGACCTTCCAGTGATCACGTGCGAGTACTCGAATCAGCTGGACCGACGTAGCCGTGTCTTCGGTAACTGCGATCTCCTGGCCGTCGAGCTCGCAGACCGGCCTGTCCGACATGAGCAGCACACTGAGCGCGGGGCCGTGGCAGGCGACGCCCAGGCTTCCAACAGGCCTGACCCGGTCGCCTAGGCGAATGATCTCTGCAACTGGAAGCGGTCCGCCGTCGATCTCTCCCGATTCGACCGCCAGAGCCATAGCCCGCGGTCGAGCATCCACAAGTTCGCAGGACTGCGGATCTAGCGCGTGGTAGAAGACCTCGGAGTTGAGGTATGGCATCAGTCCGATCTTGAGTTTTTCTGACGCAGTCGTTGTCCGGCTCCTTTTGGAGTGTGCTGGTTGCCAGCGATATGCTGGCATGTTCGGTGAGAGCTGCTAGTCGTCGTAGACCTTGATCTCGTTGTAGAGAGCGTCTCGCTCTACAGGGATTCGGCGTGCGTCCTTGATCGAGTTCACCATGCGGTCACGCGCTCTGCCGGCAGGAGAGTCTGCCTGCGCAGCGTGCGCGATGCGTTCCTTGCCGATCGTTCCATCGAGGTCGTTTGCGCCGAAGTTGAGGCCGATCGACGCGGTCGCTTCGCCAAGCATCACCCAGTAGGCCTTGATGTACTTGATGTTGTCGAGCATCAGGCGGGCCGCAGCGATCATCTTGAGATCGTCCATGGGAGGCGTGTGCCTGGGCTTCAAGAGAGTTGTGCCTATCTGGTATTCCAGTGGGATGAACGCCAGGAATCCGCCTGTCTCGTCCTGGATCTCCCGCAGCCGGACCAGGTGGTCAATGCGCTCCTCAAAATTCTCGATGTGGCCGTAGAGCAGAGTGCAGTTCGAGTTGATGCCCATGCGGTGCGCAGTCTTGTGAATCTCTCCCCAGCGGTCTGCGTTCGCCTTGCCTGGAAGCAGAGCTTTGTGCACACGCGGCGAGAAGACCTCAGCGCCTCCTCCCGGCATCGACTCCAGCCCGGCCTCTTTGAAGATGGCCAGTGATTCCTCGGGCGGAACCTTCCAGCGGCGATGGAAGTAGTCGATCTCCGAAGCGGTGAATGCCTTGACCTGCACGTTCGGGTACTTCTCGTGGATGTTGCGAACCATGTCGACGTAGTACTGGAAGGGCCACTGTGGGTGGTGGCCGCCGACGATGTGCACCTCTCGGATCTCATCGTCCATGTGGTCCATGATCTCGTCCATGGACATCTCGTATGCGTCCTCATCGCCGGGCTTCTTAGCGAAGTCACAGAACTTGCAGCTGAGAACGCAGATGTTCGTCGGGTTGATGTGGCGGTTCAGGACGAAGTAGACCTTGTCACCAGTCACTCGTTTCTTGGCAAAATCGGCGATCCTGCCGACCCCCCCGAAATCCTCGGTCTCCAGGATCGTGACGCCCTGCTCCGGCGTGAGCCGGCGTTCCTCCTGCACCGCGTCCCAGATCGGGAACAGATTGCGGTCCTCGATGTGAATTTCGTTCGCTATTTCCAGTAATGAGACCATTTGCTATCTACCTTCTCAACCACATCCGGGTCCATCACAAGCGGCTTCGGATAGTGTTCCTTCCAGGTGGCATCTATGCCCATCACGCCGTGGTACACGGGTTGAATCCCCCTGAACTCGGCGGCGCTGAACGTCACATCACGGGCTGCATCGAACCGGGTGAAGATGCTCCAGAGCAGCTCCACATCGTCATCTATGTTCACATCGGACGATACGGCGACGACCATCGAGAGGCCGCCGAGAAGAGGATTGCGAACAAGGCTCTCGACGAGAGGACGGCCATCGCGGTTCATCTGTACGACGAGCATCGTCCTGCCAACGAGCCGATGCTTGATCGCAGTGGAGGTGAGCTGTGCCAGGTTGACCGGCAGCGCTGTCGCTTTCGTAGTGTCTTCCCCGCGCGGGTTGCCGGTGGCGTCGATCACCATCTTGGAGCCTCGGTCCTGCGCCGGTCCCGTGAAGTCGAGTGTGTCGGCAGATGTGTTCGGCACCAGGTGGAAGTCCTCCTCTGGCTTGAAGTTGCGCCTTATTGCCTGCAGAACCGCAGACGGATCACGCGGGTTCACATCTGGCCCGACGAGTATCACGCACTTCGATAGCGAGAGCTGGCCTTCACCCAGGATAGATAGCGCCGTCTTGATCGGCTCTTTCTTGTAGCGACTCTCGACCGAGATCACAAGAAGGTTGTGGAAGCCGGCCTCGTAGTACGCCCACATGCCCTTGATCTCACGGTGCATCAGGCGGATGAGCGGAGAGAGAATCTGCTGTGTGGCGTCGCCGATGTAGCGGTCTTCCTGCGGCGGCTTGCCAACGACTGTCGCTGGGTAGATGGCGTTCTTGCGGCGGGTGACGGTGCGGATCTCGAATATCGGGAAGTCGGCAGCTTCCGAGTAGTGGCCAAAGTGATCGCCGAACGGACCTTCCAGTCGTCGACGGCCCGGACGAACTGTGCCTTCGAGCACGAACTCGGCGTTGGCAGGGACGTTGAGGTTGACCGACTTCGCGCGGGTGAGCGGCGTGCGCGCTCCTCTGACGATTCCTGAGAACCCGGCTTCGTCCATGCCTTCCGGCAGCGCCATTACCGCAGCGAGAGTCAGCGCAGGGTCTCCACCAAGTGCGACAGCCATCTCAAGCGGCTCGTTGTTCTTCTCGGCGTTGAAGTAGTGGAATCCGCCACCCTTCTGGATCTGCATATGCATGCCGGTCGTGTTGGCGTTGTAGACCTGCATGCGGTACATGCCGACGTTGTTGTCGCCTGTGTCGGGATCTTGGCTGAACACGAGTGGCAGCGTTATGAAGCGGCCGCCATCATCAGGCCAGCACTTTAGGATTGGCATGGAGTCGAGGTTCGGGGCCTCGGTGATCTCCTGGACAGGCCCGCGCTTGCCGATCTTTGGCCGCATCTTGAGAAGCCGGAAGCCGGTCTTGCGGTTCCGCCACAGCGCACCGAGCGTTGGCGGGTTCACGTCCTCTGCGAACGTGATCAGCTCCTCGCCAATTTCCTCCGGGTCTCGTCCGAGAGCGATCTCGATCCTCTTCTTGCTGGCGAGCAGGTTGATGGCCAGCGGGTAGCTTGAGCCTTTCACATT
Source organism: Dehalococcoidia bacterium (assembly GCA_028281895.1). Classification (GTDB taxonomy): domain Bacteria; phylum Chloroflexota; class Dehalococcoidia; order Lucifugimonadales; family Lucifugimonadaceae; genus JAJCYX01. The sequence continues at coordinate 1,435 of JANQIZ010000126.1, read as the reverse complement.
CTCGAACAGGAGCGCAGGCAGGCCTTCCCTGACAGCCCGAGTGGCGATCTCGGTCACTTCGAGTTCGGCGTCGACCTCCTCCTGGACGCGCTGCAGCTCTCCCTCCTTTTCGAGGGTGCGTATGAAGGACTGCATGTCGGTGAAGGCCATTGTTTGCTGTTGTGCTCCGTGAAGGCTGTTCAGCCGCTATTCAAGCTCTGCGTACTCGGCCGGCTCTGGGCCGCGCCACTCCTTGAGCAGTTCCGAGTCGACTCCAAGGTGGTCCAGGATGCGGCCGGCGATCATGTCGACCATGTCCTGCACAGACTCCGGGTGATGGTAGTAGCCGGGTGAGCCTGGCAGGACGGTAGCGCCCGCTTCTGTGACGGCAGTCATGTTACGCAGATGGATGAGGCTGAGGGGCGTTTCCCTGGTGACCAGGATCAGCCTGCGACGTTCCTTGAGGCACACATCCGCCGCTCTTTCAAGGAGTCCTGTGGAGACCCCGTGTGCGATCTTTGCGAGAGTGCCGCCTGAGCAGGGGACGACCACCATGCCATCAGTGGGATATGAGCCGGACGCGATGGATGCGGCGACGTCTTTGTGGTGCAGAAGCTCCAGTTGTCCGTCCGCGTCAGGAGTCTGAAGCCACTCCAGTAGATCGGGGTGATCGGTCTCCGTGTTGCCGGTTAGAAGCAGGCGCTCCTCGACCTCCAGGACTCGACGTCCTGCGTCGCTGATGACGCACTTGACTTCGTGATCGCCTGAGAGCAGTCCCTGGAGGACTCGCTTCGCATATGGAGCGCCGGAAGCTCCGGCGATTCCGACTATGTACCTGCCCATTGCAAGCCTCTATTCTGATGAGCTAACCAGTACACCAACAAGCATGCTTGTCTTCCGCTGCTCTGTCGAATGACGCTACTGATAGTCATGATGCCACCACCGCATCTGTCGCTGCGAAGATTCCGAACACGACAGCTATGACGCCATTCATAGTGAAGAACGCCATGTTGAGCTTAGATAGATCTCCTGCCGACACAAGGCTGTTCTCGTAAGCCAGCAACAGCGCCGCGGCTCCTGCGCCTACGAAGTAGAGAACCTCTGCGCCGATCACCACGCCAGCCACGACCAGAAGTGTCGCCGACGCGAGGTGGCAGAGCCTTGTGACATTGATGGCCGTCGCTACGCCGAAGCGCTGCGGAATGGAGTGCAGTCCCTGGTCGATGTCGACTTCGCGATCTGCCGTGGCGTAGAGCACGTCGAAGCCGGCGACCCACAGCATGCCGGCGAAGCCGAGGATGATCGACCATGCGGGAAGCTCGCCTGTCATGGCTATCGCGACCGAAGGCGGCACGATGAGATACACGCTGCCCATGCCGAAGTGGGCCAGCCAGGTGAACCGCTTCATGTACGGGTAGCCGATCATCACCAGCAGCGGAATCGGAGCGAGCGGCCA
>JANQIZ010000102.1 GCA_028281895.1 Dehalococcoidia bacterium | reverse complement strand
ACGTAGTTGAAATTGGAATTCATGAAAGCAGACGTCACAACCGCTAACAGCGCGCCTACTCAGATTCCCGACCTGGATCACATCGCTACCCACGGGCTGTACAACCCGGAGAACGAGCACGATTCCTGTGGTGTCGGCGTTGTCGCAAACATCGACGGCTCCCGCAACCACCAGATCATCGACCAGGCTCTTGAGGTGCTGATCAACCTGGGCCATCGCGGCGCCTGCGGATGCGATCCCCGCACAGGAGACGGCGCCGGCATCCTGATCCAGATGCCTGACGAGTTCATGCGAAAGGTCTCCGGCTTCCAGCTTCCGCCTGCCGGACGCTACGCCGTTGGCATGACGTTCCTGCCAAAGAGCGACTGTCTTCGTGAACGCTGCGAGAACGTCCTTCGCGAAGCTGCCGAAAGCCACGGGCTTCGGTTTATCGGGTGGCGTGATGTGCCTGTCGACCCAACTGCGATTGGTGACATGGCGCTCGCAGTTATGCCACGTATTCGGCAGTTCTTCGTAGAAGCACCGGAAGGCCTGGTTGAAGACGACTTCGAGCGCCGGCTGTACGTCGTTCGTAAGTCGGCCGAGCGGATCATCCGCGAGAGCGCCTCTGCCGAAGAGATGAAGGAGATCGTCGACTATTTCTATGTCTGTTCGCTATCGGCTCGAACAGTTGTCTACAAGGGGCTGATCTTCGCCGATCAGATGAAGGACTTCTACTCGGACCTCAACGACGAGCAGATGGTCACCGCCTTTGGAATGGTCCACTCCCGCTTCAGCACCAACACTCTTGGCGCATGGCGGCTGGCCCACCCGTACCGAATGCTCGCGCACAACGGCGAGATCAACACGGTTCGCGGAAATCGTAACTGGATGACCGCCCGCGAGCGGGTACTCGAGTCGGCCTATTTTGGTGACGACATCTCGGACATCACTCCGGTCTGTGAGGCCGATGAGCCTAGCGACACTGCGTCTCTGGACAACGGTTTCGAGTTCCTGCGCATGGGCGGCCGCTCCCTGGAGCACGTAGCGGCCATGATGCTGCCGGCAGCCTGGTATGGAAACGAGTCCATGCCTGAAGACGTCCAGTCCTTCTACGAATACCACGGCGGAATGATGGAGCCGTGGGACGGCCCGGCGATGATCACATTCACAGACGGGAACTCCCTTGGAGCCGTCCTTGACCGCAATGGCCTTCGCCCGTTCCGGTACTGGGTCACGAAAGACAATCTTCTGGTGATGGCATCAGAAGCCGGTGTTCTTGACATTCCAGCTGACCAGATCGCCTATCGCGACAGGCTTGCGCCAGGCCGGTTGTTCCTTGTCGACTTCGAACAGAAGCGCATCGTCCCGCCGGAAGAGGTGATTGGCGGCCTAGCATCGAACCAGCCGTACGGCGACTGGTTGAGCGGAAATCGCCGCACAGTTGATGATCTCGACGATCCGGATGTTGTCCCCGGCGTTGACTTGGACACGCTGGTCACCCGCCAGATGGCTTTCGGGTACTCGCAAGAGGATCTGAAATGGCTGATCGGTCCGATGGCCGTGCAGGGAGCGCAGCCCAACGGATCGATGGGAAATGACGCTCCACTGGCCGTGCTTTCCGATCGCCCGCAGGCGCTCTTCAACTACTTCAAGCAGAAGTTTGCGCAGGTCTCGAATCCGCCACTCGACCCGATCCGGGAGAAGCAGGTCACGCAGATGTCCGTGCCGGTTGGGCGCAGGCCGAACCTGTTCGATGAGACGCCTGAGCACGCCAGACTGCTGAGGATCGATCACCCACTCTTGTTCAACTCTGATCTTGCGCGTATCAAGGCGTCCAGTGAGCCCGGAGTCAAGACAAAGACCATCTCCACGCTGTTCCCGGTCTCCGATGGGCATGGCGGAATGAGAGCAGCGCTGGATCGTATCCGGAGTGAGGCCTCGCAGGCCATTGAAGAGGGCTTCACTGTGCTGGTGCTATCAGATCGCGGAGTCGACGCAGAGCATGCGTTCATTCCATCGCTGCTCGCAACAGGAGCCGTGCATCACCATCTGATTCGAGAGCAGACCCGTACACAGGCGGACATAATCGTTGAGTCAGGTGAACCCAGAGAAGTTCACCACTTCGCGACTCTGTTTGGCTACGGCGCATCTGCAATCAATCCTTACCTAGCATTTGAGTCGATCGCGGGAATGCGCGAGCAGCCGACCGCCGACCGGCCACTGCCTCCGCAGTCCAAGGCTGAGCAGAACTTCCGCTACGCCGTTGAGTCCGGAGTACTCAAGACGATGTCCAAGATGGGCATCTCAACGCTCCAGGGCTATATCGGAGCACAGATCTTCGAAGCCCTCGGGCTTTCCCAGTCTGTGACAGACGAGTTTTTCAGGTGGACGGAATCGCGTATCGGCGGTGTGGACCTGGAAGATATCGCTGACGACGTTCTGGCGAATCACTCGCTTGCGTTCCCCGAGGAGGAGATTCCGGGCAACCTGAGGCTTGACCTTGGCGGCCTGTACCTGTGGCGCGGGACTGGTGAGCGCCACATGTGGAACCCCGACACCATCGCCCTGCTGCAGGATGCCGCCACGCGCAATGACCGTGCTGTCTTCAAGCAGTTCGAGGAAGCATCCAACAACGAGGGCAGCGAGCACATCACGATTCGCAACATGCTCGACTTCGTCGACACGGGCAACGCCATCCCGATTGATGAAGTTGAGCCTGCGTCAGAGATCATCAAGCGGTTCGCCACCGGCGCCATCTCGCTTGGCTCCATCTCCCGTGAAGCGCACGAGACACTGGCGATCGCGATGAACCGGATTGGAGCCAGGTCCAACACAGGCGAGGGCGGCGAGGACCCTGAGCGCTACACGCCTGACACTAACGGTGACAACCGTCTTAGCGCCATCAAGCAGGTGGCCTCGGGCCGCTTCGGCGTCAACACCAACTACCTGGTGAATGCAACAGATCTTCAGATCAAGATGGCGCAGGGAGCAAAGCCCGGTGAGGGCGGAGAGCTTCCTGGCTGGAAGGTATCTGATTACATCGCGTACATCAGGAAGACGACGCCCGGCGTTGAGCTGATCTCGCCACCGCCACACCACGACATCTACTCGATCGAAGACCTGGCCCAGTTGATCCACGACCTCAAGAACGTGAACCCGGACTCGAGAGTCCATGTGAAGCTTGTTTCGGTCGCAGGAGTCGGGATCATCGCCGCCGGTGTGTCCAAGGGCAAAGGCGATGTAGTCCTGATCTCCGGCGACTCCGGCGGCACAGGCGCGTCTCCGCTCTCGTCGATCCGCCACGGCGGCATCCCCTGGGAGCTCGGTCTTGCCGAGACTCAGCAGGTGCTGGTCGAGAACGGCCTGCGCGACAGAATCGTCGTACAGACAGATGGCCAGATTAAGACCAGCCGCGACGTTGTGATCGCAGCATTGCTTGGCGCGGATGAGTGGGGGGTTGCGACTGCAGGCCTGATCACGATGGGCTGCATCATGCTTCGCAAGTGCCACCTGAACACCTGCTCCGTCGGAGTGGCGACACAGGACCCGGAGCTTCGTGCGAAGTTCACCGGCACGCCCGAAGCGGTTGTCAACTACTTCATGATGCTGACAGAAGGCGTGCGCGAGATCATGGCCGAACTGGGCTTCCGCACGGTGAATGAGATGATCGGCAGGCTGGATGTTCTCAAGCAGCGTGAGGATGTGACGCACTGGAAGGCTGCGAAGCTCGATCTCTCTCGAATGCTCGCTATGCCGCGTGGCATCGAAGGTGATCACGCATACCAGTGCACTCTGCAGGACCACGGACTCGAAGAGGCCCTGGATCAGCAACTGATCAGGCTGAGCAAAGACGCAATCGAAACCGGTGCGAAGGTCGATGAGACTCTCGTCATCAAGAACGGTGACAGAACCGTTGGGGCGATGCTGTCCGGAGAGATCACCAAGAAGCACGGTGAAGCGGGTCTTCCAGACGGAACCATCAACTTCACGATGCGCGGTTCTGGGGGCCAGAGCTTCGGTGCATTCGCTGTCAGCGGCGTCACATTCCGCATTGAAGGTGATGCGAACGACTACCTCGGCAAAGGGCTGTCCGGCGGACGCATCATCGTCGTTCCGCCAGAGGGCTCAAGCTATGTGCCGGAAGACAACATCATCATCGGCAACGTGGCGTTCTACGGAGCGACGGGCGGAGAGGCGTTCGTTCGAGGCAAGGGAGGCGAGCGCTTCTGCGTGCGCAACTCCGCTGCCCGCGCCGTCATCGAAGGCATCGGTGACCACGGTTGCGAATACATGACCGGTGGGCGCGTGGTGATACTGGGTCCGACCGGACGTAACTTCGGAGCCGGAATGAGCGGAGGAATCGCATACGTGTGGGATGAGGACGGCACGTTTGTCGACCGGTTCAATTCGGAGCTCGCCGATCTCTTCGAGGTGGAACCCGGCTCAGCTGACGAGGCAGAGCTCAAAGAACTGATCAGCCTGCATCTCAAGCACACAGGCAGCACGGTGGCCCAGGCGCGACTGGATGACTGGAGCAACTCGCTGCCCAAGTTCAAGAAGGTCTTCCCGAAGGACTACGCGAGGGTGTTGAAAGAGCAGGCCGCAGCTGCAGAAAGCAGCTCAACCTCTGGACTGAACGGAGCAACAGCATCGACTGGAGCGGAACAGGGAGTTGGAACCCGTGGGTAAGATCACCGGCTTCAAAGAACTTGGCCGCATCACTCCGGCTCGGCGCGACGCATCGTCACGCGTGGAAGACTGGCAGGAGATCTATGATGCCTGGCCGGAGAAGGACGCCCGGGCGCAGGCAAGCAGGTGCATGGATTGCGGAGTTCCTTTCTGCAACAGCGGATGCCCGCTCGGAAACCTGATCCCGGAGTGGAACGATCTCGTTTACCACGGCGACTGGGAAGAGGCGATCAAGCGTCTTCATGCCACGAATAACTTCCCTGAGTTCACCGGTCGTATCTGCCCGGCACCATGCGAAGGCTCTTGCACACTGGCGATCAACACCGGTCCTGTAACGATCGAGATGATCGAGAAGACGATCGCTGAGCGAGCCTGGCAAGAAGGCTGGGTCAAGCCGGAGCCTCCCGAAGAGCGCACAGACAAGAAGGTAGCGGTCGTTGGCTCAGGTCCTGCAGGCCTGGCTGCGGCACAGCAGCTCAACAGGGCCGGGCACCATGTCACCGTATATGAGCGCAACGAGCACATCGGCGGGCTTCTCGCGCTCGGCATACCAGAGTTCAAGCTCGAAAAGTCGATTGTTGACCGCCGCATA
>JANQIZ010000086.1 GCA_028281895.1 Dehalococcoidia bacterium | reverse complement strand
TGGCGTGCGCCGCATATTCGCAGTGACAGGAGTGGGCGCGGAAGATGCGATCTACGATCAGTTCGGTGCAGTCAGCGAGATGTCGCAGCTGCTAAAGGTTCCTGCCGACGAGCTGTCGCAGCGCACGCAGTCGCTGATGGACGAGCTTGCCGCTTCACGCCGTGAGGTGCAGAAGCTGGAGGAGCAGATGCTTCGTGCGAGTGTGGCCGGCGACAATGGCGCTTCGCAGCAGACCTTCGATTTCTCGACCGAGACCTCTGACGGCACGACGGTCAATGCGCAGGTTAAATCGGTGCCTGCGAGCAATGTCGACTCGCTGCGGCGCACAGCAGACCACATCCGCGACCAGATGAAGAGCGGAGTGGTTGTGCTCGGATCGGTGATAGACGAGCGACCTATGGTTGTCGTGATGGTCACGAAGGACCTGACAGACACGGGACTGCACGCCGGGAACATCGCGAAGTCGATTGCAGGAAAGATGGGCGGTGGCGGCGGAGGCAGTCCGGTTGTCGCTCAGGCCGGTGGCCGCAACGCAGACCAGCTGGAGGAGGCGCTGGCTTCGGCCAAGGACGTGGTTGAGGAAGGTCTGGCGAGCCCAGAATGACGGGCGATGTGGCGGCCAGCCGCAGGATGCTGGGCGTGGACATCGGCGAGGTCCGGATTGGCCTGGCGCTTTCTGATCCGTCTGGGATGATCTGCACTCCGCTGACAACTCTCGATGCGCAGGGCGCGCCTGCCGATCATGAGCGGATCATCGAGCTGGCTGACGAGCACAAGGCACAGGCGATCGTGGTCGGATTACCGATCAACATGGATGGGTCGCACGGCCCGGCGGCACGGAAGGCGCAGGCGTTTGCGCGGATGCTGCGGTCGCTGACGGATCTGCCGGTCATTACGCATGACGAGCGGCTGACTTCGCACGAGGCTGAGGCGAGGCTGAGGGCCGCCGGGGTGCAGCCCAGCCGCAACAAGAAGCAGGTGGATTCTGCAGCCGCCGCGCTGATTCTGGAGAGCTACCTGGCGGGTTTGGAGTAGAACGCCAGTTTTGTGGGCCACTCGACCCACCCTCTGACTCCCTCCCAATATGGGAGGGAGAATAAAGCGGGCACCGGCCAGGGAGGGAGAAATGGCCTCACACCAACTGTCTGCTTTGTTGTCATCCCGACCGCAGCGGAGGGATCTGACCGTTGATGCATTGTGACAAGTGCCGTTGCTATTCCCTCTCCCTTCAAGGGAGAGGGTCAGGGAGTGGGTGACGATCTGTCATTCTGTCCTTGCCCTGAGCGAAGTCGAACGGGTTGATTCAGAATCTCTCGGTGGCCGTGGGAGTACGGTTAGATCCCTCCGCTGCGGTCGGGATGACAAAGTCCCACCCTCTAGCTCCCTCCCAATATGGGAGGGAGGATTGCATCGTCATTCCGGACTTGATCCGGAATCTCTCGATGACCGTGGAAGCGCGGTCAGATCCCTCGGCTTCGCTCGGGATGACAAACAAGCCGGAGATGCTGAATCAAGTTCAGCATGACGAAGCCGACCCACCCTCTGACTCCCTCCCTCAGCAGGGAGGGAGAATAAAGCGGGCACCCAGCCAGGGAGGGAGAAGTGCCGCAAGCCACCCTCATCCGTCCTCTACGGCGGGGCTCTTGCCGGGTCTTCGGCGTCTTCCGGCTTCTCCTCGTAGCGGTACTGTCGCACACCGGGAATTAGCCACCACACCAGCCCGACGACCACAAGCGACACTGCGCCGCCGAGAACCATTGTGGCACTGGCGCCGATCACGGCTGAGATCAAGCCCACATAGGACTGGCCGATCTGGTTCGCACCCATTGCGGCGAAGGAGTGCGCGCTGCTGGCGCGGCCCAGCAGGGCATCGGGTGTGGTTAGCTGCACCACCGCCTGGCGCATCGTCATTCCGATGGCATCGACAAGTCCGAGCGAGCCGACGATTAGCAGGCCGACCCAGAAGATCGGATTGAGTCCGAATGCGAACAGCAGCAGCGCATACAGGAGGGTGGCAACAAGGACGATGCGGCCCTTGTACTTCCAGCGGCCTGTGAAGAAGACGACGAAGCTGCCGATTGCGCCGCCGAATGCGTTGGCGGAGTTCAGTCCCGCTGTCGCCTCTGCGCCGCGGTCGTAGAGCCCTTCTGCGAATACCGGGAAGAGCTCCCTGTAGAAACTCACGATGGTCACGCCGATGTCGAGCAGGTAGAGGCCGGGCAGGATGCGGTGGGAGCGGACGAACTGGAAGCCTTCTTTGAGGGATTCGAGCGTGACTTTTCGTGAGCCGCCTTCGGGCTCCCCGGATGCTCCGATGAGCATCGGCGATAGGAAGCTGACTCCTGCGATGATCGCCGCCACGAGGAAGGTGACTGTGACTCCGGGGCCGAGATAGAGCGCGCCCCATGCGAGCGGCGCTCCGATGCTGGCGACCTGGAACGATGCTGTCTGGATGGTCACGCCGTTGGTGAGGTATCGGCGCGGCAGGACGCGCGGCAGCATGGCTGGCCGGGCCGAGTTGCCGAGCATGTTGAAGATGCCGACGAGCGGTGTGATGACGAAGATGTGCCAGATGGCGAGTGTGTCGGTGAGCGAAAGGAGCGTGAGGATGATGAGCGAGATGAAGGATGCCGCCTGCGTTAGCGCCATCAGCTTCTTGCGGTCGAAGACGTCGGCGAGCGCGCCTCCGTAGATGACGAATGGCATCTGGACGAGCTGGACGCCGCCTAGCAGTCCGAGCAGGGCGAATGCGTCGCCGAGGTCAGCGGTGTTTTCGGTGATCCACTGGCCGCTGGTGATGAGCCGGAGCCGCATCGCGATCATCATCGTGATGCCGCTGCCCCACAGGAGCGAGAAGTCGCGGAAGAAGAAGGATGACCAGGGCCTGATGGGACTGTTTGCCCTGCTGGCTGGCTCTGTTACTGCGTTGCCGTTGTTGTCTGCCAAGCTGTGCGGATTCGTCTGGTGTCAGCAGGGCGTCGGTGCGTTTGGCAGGGGCGTCCGTGCGTGGGTTGAGGGCTGTGAAGCGGCCGGTGACTGGACCTGCGGCATATTAGCAGGAGGCCAACGAAGCAGGGGGAGGTTCAGGGAGAGGTGGCGGTTCTTGTTTGTGGATGTGTCCGACCCACCCTCTGACTCCCTCCCTCACAGGCGGGCACCGGGCCAGGGAGGGAGAAATGTGCTCACACCTACTGCCGCTTTCTTGTCATCCCGACCGTAGCGGAGGGATCTGACCGTGCATGTTCGGTTACTGGGTGACGCAGCTATTCCCTCTCCTTTCAAGGGAGAGGGTCAGGGTGTGGGTGATTCATCCCCCTCTCCCGGATCGGGAGAGGGCTGGGGTGAGGGCCGCTCAGGCCTGAGAGGACGAGTGATCTCTCAAGACTAATAGCCCTCCCTCTAACTCCCTCCCAATATTGGGAGGGAGGATTGCTGTCATTCTGAACTTGATTCAGAATCTCTCGGTGGCCGTAGGAGTACGGTCAGATCCCTCCACTGCGGTCGGGATGACGAACGATCGTGGTCTCGTCATTCCGGACTTGATCCGGAATCTCCTGAAACCAGTCATAGGGAGATGCTGAATCAAGTTCGGCATGACGAAAGCAGACCCACCCTGTGCCTCCCTCCCTGGCCAGGGAGGGAGTCACA
>JANQIZ010000063.1 GCA_028281895.1 Dehalococcoidia bacterium | reverse complement strand
GTGGATCACAGCCACCTTTGGAGTCTGGCCGAGGAGTGTGCTACGGCGCAGCTTCGTGGCTAGGCCGTCCATGGTGAAGGCGCCGACAATGTGGAAGCCTCCAGCGAGATCGATGGTGCGTTTGACCGCGAGGAAGAAGGCGTTGTTGCCGATGACGAAGGCGTTGTCCTCTTGAGCGAACTCGCTGCGAGACTCCGTCGCGCCTTCCGGCCCGTAGCTTGTGTGCAGCCTCATTCGGCCGCTTGAGTCGGTCCGTCTGTTCGGGTAGCTTGGCGCCATTGTTCGCCTCCGGCCTTTACATCTACACGACTCTTCGCTGGCTTCGCTCTGCCTCACGCATTTCGATCGAGTTCGCCCAGGCGAGACAGACGGATGCGAGGTGAAGCAGCTCTTCGCGTAGCTTTTCGGGCGAGTTGCCAGCGGCGAATACTTTGCTGACTTCGGTGTATTCCTGTGAAGCAGCCTTGCTGAACTTCCTGTCCGATACTCGAGGGTCACCAAATGCCGCTTGCTGTACCGCTGGCGGTATCGGGTTTTCTGCCGTGGTATCCAGGCCAAATCGATCCGCCATAGCTTCCGATCGAGCGTGGCTCAGAGGGCCGCCTGGCAGAGGTCCGACAGAGTCGGGCGCAGAAGGTTGAGAAGCCTCAGTCTGCACCTCTGCTACCGGTACTGGTGTGATCTCTGTTTCAGGCTCGGAGAACACCGCCGCTGGCGTTTCGTCGATCTCTTCGCCGAGATCCAGCGATTCTTCTGGTTCGAAAACAGGATCGTCGTCCTGCTGTGAGACATTTGCGATCGACGGCAGAGGCTCAGGAGCTTCAGTCTCCTCTAGCGTGGCCGTGGCTGCATCCTCAGCTGGCTCCTCGTTAACAGGCGCAGCGGGAACTTCGTCGAAGTACAGCTCTTCTGACTCGTCCACTTCGACCTCAGGCAGCGCTGGTTCTGACTCGATTTCAAGATTGGAAACATTGCTCTCGCTGCTCGGCGCGTCGATTACTGGAGAAGGCTCTGGAATATCTTTAACTTCAGTTGGCGGCTCAGTGAACTGCGCCGTCGGTTCGAATTGCGAGACGGGCTGGGTCTCGAATGCCGCTTCCTCTTCTTCAGATCGACGCCTGAACACGCCCTTCAGTCGGCTCCCAAAGGAACTCGGTTTGCCTGACGGGCTCACGTTCTGGCTGTCAACGTCGTCATTCAAGACGACGGCAGGAGAATCAGCGACTTCGACAGCTTCCGCCGAGTCTGGCGATTCTGCCGGCTCTTCAATCTCTTGCGGTTCCAGAACAGAGTTGGCTGCCGGTTCGATCACCTGGAACTTGCTTGGCGTTTCGGCCACCTGCTCCGCTGCCGGAGGCGCTTCGGAGGCTACTTCGCTCGGTGCGATCTCAACCACCGGGTTGATCACTGGCGCTTCGGCAGCAACAGATGCGTGGCTGGACTTCCTGCGGAAGAACCGTCCAAACAGGCCGCCAGAACCGGCTGAGCCTTCGAACGAAGCCATGATCGACTCGTGAGACTTGCCGGTTTCGGCCATTGCGCAGTATCGCTCGGCCTGCTCCAGTGACTTCAACTCTGCGACAAGGCTTTCGATGCTGGAGATGCCGTCGCCACCCGTCTGCCACACGTTCCATGTAGACGAAAGAGCGTTGCGTTTTATCGTGAAATTGGCCGGCATTACGAAGTCCCTGGCAAAGATGATCGATCGTCGACTACTTCAAAGTCTCGCGTGTGTGAATGCCTGCGCTGTTGGAGTTAAGCGTGAGTTGGGTTTGGCCACTGGACACAAACTGGCCGCACACTAATGCCACACTGCGGGCGTCCCGATTTCTTATGGCCACCGCGTAGCGTGGGTGATGTGCAGGCGGAGGTGCTGTCTGCAGCAGTGATGAGACGGCTCCGGAAGCCGCAATTGCGCCCATATGACAGGACGCAGGAGCAGTTCAGAAGATGCTTGACCAGAACACGCCGAACAGCGAGATCGGCGCCGCAAAGATCAAAGTTGTCGGCGTAGGCGGTGGCGGTTCAAACGCCGTTTCTCGCATGTACCGCGACCGAATTCCAGAGGTTGACTACTACATCGTCAACACCGATGCGCAGGCGCTTTCCAAGAGCGATATGCCTGTCGTCGTTCGTGTTGGCGACCAGACCGCCCGAGGGCTGGGTGTTGGCGGCGACCCTGAGCGCGGCCGCCAGTGCATGGA
>JANQIZ010000049.1 GCA_028281895.1 Dehalococcoidia bacterium | reverse complement strand
CGCTCGTCGCATCATCCTCATGTGAGGCGCATAGCCAGTAGCGGGAAAGGCAGACACTCTTGAGCTATGCATCTCCCGGTATGCGCCGGGCCGTTACCTGACTCCTGTCCGAAACCTTGGGCACCTCAGACACCTCAGGCGATCTGTTCTTGACTGCAACATCCACTGCAAAGCGCGTTGCGATAGCCGACATCGGCTCCAACTCGGCGCGGATGGTTGTTGTCCAGCGTTCCGGCGACTACGGCCTTGTCCCCGTCTCGGAGTCGAAGGTTTTGCTGCGCCTGCAACGGGAGGTTGGCGATTCCGGCGAGCTGACGCCTCATGCGATGAAGCGGCTGATCAGCGTCGTGAAAGACTTTCGGCTGGTGGCGGCCTCAGCAGGTGCTGACGACATCGTTGCTGTCGCCACATCGGCGATTCGCAACACTGCAGATCCCGACGCCGTGGTTCGCAAGGTTCACGAAGAGACAGGCGTCGAGATCCGCGTGATGTCGGGTGAGGAGGAGGCGGCTGCGACCTTCAAGGGCGCCATCTCGTCTCTGCCCATAAAAGCGGGCGTGGTTATCGACATTGGCGGCGGCAGCATGGAGATCGTCGAGTTCAGTGACCGCCGCGCTGAGCGCACAGTAACGCTGCCTCTCGGGGCCTTGAAGCTCGGCGACAGGTTCCTGACGACCGGCAGCGTTTCGAGCGATGAGCTGGATCGTCTTTCCAAGCATGTGCGCAAGAAGCTGTCTGCGGCTGGCATTGACCAGGCGAAAGGCGGCATCCACCTGGTTGGGACTGGCGGCACTGTGCGAAACGCAGGGAAGATCGACCGTCGGCGCACAGGCAAGCGGTTCGGAAGGCTACACGGCCACAGCGTCGATCTGGACTCGATGGAGGAGATGGTTGGACTGCTCAGCCCCATGACGCTCAGCGATCTCAGGCAGGTGCCAGGTCTTAACCCTGAGCGTTCCGACTCGATTGTCGGCGGGCTGGCTGCGCTCGCTGCGACGATCAGGCACATGGGCGGCGATTCGCTGCTGGTATCAGGCGCTGGACTGCGAGAGGGGCTTGCGCTCGAGTTCTTCGGCGTTGGCAACGGACCCTCTATCGCGTCATCGGTCCAGTCTGTTCGGGACATGTGCAGGCGGTTCGCCACGTGGGAGATAAGCCGCGCCGAGAGGCGGGCTCGCATAGCCGCGCAGGTGCTTGCCGCATTTGAGGACACGGTTTCTTCCGAGGCTGCTGAAGCCGTGACGCTGGCATCTGAGCTTGTCGATGCAGGGTCTGCGATCGACTACTACCAGCGATACGCAAGCGCCGCTCTTGTTGTTGTTAACTCAAACGCGGGCACCCTGACGCATCGGCAGATCGCTCTCGTATCGGCGGTCTGCATGGCGGCTGACGGCGAGTCGGTCAAGGCTTCGTCATACGGCGGCGAGATCAAGAGCGGCGAGACGGAGATGCTCAGGAAGGCCGGCGTTTTGCTGCGCCTGTCGGATGAGATCGAGATGCGCCTATCCCCAGTTAGCGAAGGAGTCAGCGAAGAGACCGTGTCTTTGGTCCGCACTAAATCCGGGAAGGCGGATGTGCGCGTCTCATTCCAGGGCGCTGGTGACTGGGAGCCGTCTTCGCTGCTGCGACACTACAAGCGCGTTCTGGGTGGTTCGATCGAACTGGCTCATGACCGAACCGGTTAACAATTTCGTCTGATTCGCGCGGTAGACTGCCGGACTCAACGGCTCATTCGCCAAGTCAATCTAGGAGCCCAGCATGGCGACCGGACAGCCGCAGCGCATACGCGGCTACTACACCTACTTCTACGGCGAGACTGACGAACCGCACGACGACCGTGCGCCGATCTTTGATGCCGAGCCTGTTGATGATCCGGATTCGATCACTCCTGACGAGCGTCGACATCTGTTCCTCGATCGAACGTACCCGTATGCCGAGCGCATGGAGCTTGAGGAGTACTACGACGAGAAGTTTCCGCTTCAGATAGAGCTTGTGAAGCTGCAGAACTGGGTCAAAGAGACCGGCGAGAAGGTGATCCTGGTCTTTGAGGGTCGTGATGCCGCTGGCAAGGGCGGAACGATCAGGCGTTTTATGGAGCACCTGAATCCTCGAGGGGCACGAGTGGAGGCCTTAGAGGTCCCGACTACGACCCAGCGAGGGCAGTGGTACTTCCAGCGTTACCTTGAGCGCTTTCCAACCTCAGGCGAGATAGTTCTGTTTGACCGCTCCTGGTACAACCGCGCCGGTGTCGAGATCGTGATGGGCTTCTGCAATGACAGGGAGTACAGGCAGTTCCTTGATGATGTGCCACCGCTTGAGCAGATCTGGTCTCGGAACGGGATCAGGATCGTAAAGATGTACTTCTCGGTGAGTCAGAAGGAGCAGAAGCGGCGGTTCGATCAGCGGGAAGAGGACCCGCTCAAGCAGTGGAAGCTGAGCCCGGTCGATCTTGTGGCGCGCGAGAAGTGGGATGAGTACACGGTGCGCAAAGAGGTGATGTTCCGTAGAACGCACACCGATGCGGCGCCATGGACCGTGATCAAGTCTGACGACAAGATGCGCGCCCGCATCAACGCCATGCGCCATGTGCTGAACGCGATTCCTTACGAAGACAAGGACGAATCGATCGTCTATGAGCCAGATCGGCTGATCGTCGCCTCTTCTTCAGATATCTGGGGTGTTGAGGAAGGCGAGGTGAGTGAGTCGACAGACTTCCAGAGGCAGATCCGCGAGCACGTTGCCGCCGAGATGGCCCGCGGCCGCTGATCCCTCACAACGCCCGGTGATAGCCTGCCCGCATCGATCCGGTGCGGGCTTTTTTCTTGATTTCCTGGGGAGCAGCTAATCATGCCAGGCGTTACTCGTCTTACCAGCGAAGTGACAGAGCGGCTAAACCTCGATTTGGAGGCTGCCTTCACTGCAGGGAGGGCAGTTGGCGCGTACGCAGCTGTGGCTATCGACGGAGAGATCGCCTGGGAGCTGCCTTACGGCTTCGCCGATCTTGAGTCAGGCAAGAAATTCACAGGCACGACCGGGTTTCGGATCGGATCGCTGACCAAGACATTCACGGCAACGGCGATATTTCGACTTCGCGAAGCCGGCTTGATCGATCTCGACAATCCTGTTTCGGGAACGATCCCAGAGCTGGCCCAGGCAGACGCGCTTGCTGCATCGCTTGACGAAATCACCATTCGCAGGGTGCTGTCGCACACCGCTGGCCTCGCTCCCGCTGTTCCGGTCGATCGTCCGTATCTGACCGAGTTTCGCTCTCCCCACAGGGACGAAGCGCTCGCCAGTCTTCCTAACACAGCACTGGCCCGTGATCCGGGATCAGGGTTTAAGTATTCGAACTATGGATTCGCGTTGCTGGGTGAGGTGATCAGGCGCGTCAGCGGTGTTGAGTGCGAGCGGTACATCGTCGATGAGATCTGCGAGCCGCTGGACATGCGGTCGACCCGGTTTGATCCGGGTGGCATCGATGTCGCATCCGGCTACACGAGGCTGCATTCGACAGGCAATGTGACGAAAGTGGGCGTCCTGGACTTTGGCTTCGAGGCTCCAGCAGGCGCTCTGTACTCGACTCCTGAAGACCTCGCTAAATGGGCCGGCTTTCACCTATCCGATGAAGATCATCCTGTGCTCTCCGCAGGGTCGCGTCATGAAATGCGAGAGCTGCAGGATCGTTCGCCGGACGGGCAGGGCGGAGTGGCGATGAACTGGATGGTCGAGAAGATCGGCGATGCGACGATGTTCCGCCACGGAGGCGGCGTGCCAGGCTACCTGACAGACTTCGGGGTTCTGCCTGAGCTCGGGGTCGGCGTGATCTGGCTCACGAACACGTGGCAATTCGCAGGCGCGCCCGGGCGGATGATCGCCGAGATCGTCGCGGGAGTAGTCGACGAGCGAGAAGTGGAACCTGATGCATCCGACCAACAGCCAGCGCATGGCGCGGTGCGCCTTGCCAGTGAGCCGCCTGCTGAACTGGCTGCGCTCACAGGCATCTACCTGTTCGATCACGAATCGATCGTCTGGTGTGAGTGGCACGATGACGCGCTGACGCTTCGGTTGTCCGATGGAGAGGATCGGCCCGGCGGAAGGGTGAAGCTTGAGCCGCAGCCGAAACCTGACGAGTTCACGATGCTGGGTGGTCCGTTCACCGGCGATGCGCTCAGCTTCGAACGCGATAGCGCGGGAGAGGTGATCGGTGCTCGCTGGGGAGCGTTTTTGGTCAGGAGGCTGGGGCCTCTTTCGACATGGGGACCGCAAGACTAGGCCGGCGTTCCGGGCGCAGGCTCGTGCGGAACTTCGGTCACCCGTCGCCAGCCAATTGACCACCACTTGTGTCTGAACTTATACTCGCCACCCCATATTGTGGATTTTCGTCGGGCGCTTAACGGATTCACATACTCCAGGGCGCACCACTGATGGCTGATCTGGCCGGGGAAGCCGGACGCCAGCCTCTCATCTTCCAATCAGCGAATCGACTGCACCGGCTCTGTACCGGACCGGCCTCATCAACACCTCTCAGCAAGCAAGGGAACAGAAAACATGTGGGTCACCTGCCTCCAGGAAAACCTCGCCAGGGGACTGGCCACAGTCAGCCGCGCAGTAGCGGCCAGGGCCACCCTGCCAGTAACCCAGAACGTGCTCATCCAGACCGATCAGGGCAGGCTAAAGTTAACGGCAACAAACCTCGAAATCGCCATCAGCACATGGATTGGCGGGCAGATCGAGTCTGAGGGCGCGATCACCATCCCCGCTCGCATGCTGTCTGACTTCGTGAACTCCCTGCCGCCTGACAAGGTGGAGATTGACCTCGTTGGCGAGCCGAAGGGCGTCCACATCACCTGCGCCAACTTCGAGGCGACCATCAATGGCACCGATGCCAGCGAATTCCCGCCGATCCCATCGGTGGATGACGGCCCGGCCATCAAGATCCCTGCCGACACTCTGCGAGGCGCGCTCGAGCGGGTGGTGTTCTCGGCTGCGACAGACGACTCGCGTCCGGCTCTTACAGGGGTTAACGTCGATATTGCCGAGGACGCGCTGACACTCGCCGCGGCAGACGGATTCCGCATGTCTGTCGAGAAATCGCCTCTTGCAGACGGTCCGGCAGATGGCATCAGCTGCATCGTTCCCGCGCGAACCATGTCAGAGCTGCAGAGGCTGCTCAGCGATCCCGCGGGAGAGGTCGAGTTCACTGTCACCGAGGCGCGCACGCAGGCGCTGTTCCGCATGGCGAACATCGAGGTAGTGACGCAGCTTGTGCAGGGCACGTTCCCGGACTACGAGAAGATCATGCCGGTTTCGCACACGACGCGGGCGGATATCGATCTTCAGCGCATCTCGCAGGCCACGAAGGCCGCTTCTGTGTTTGCCCGTGATGGCAGCGGGATCATCCGCATGGTGATGACGCCTGCTGAGAACGGCGGAGAGGGCAGCGTGGCTGTCAGCTCTCGGGCGGAAGAGATGGGTGACAACAAGGGCGTGCTGGTGGCGAAGGTGGATGGCGAGGAGAGCAAGATCGCCTTCAATGCCAGGTTCCTGACCGATGTGCTGAACGTGATGAAGGGCGACGATGTGATCGTGGAGA
>JANQIZ010000046.1 GCA_028281895.1 Dehalococcoidia bacterium | reverse complement strand
GTGATGCCAACCGGCGGAACGGCGAGATTTGCGTCGGCGTGAAGCGTTCGGAACTTCCTGCGCTTCAGTCCATACCTCAATCTTTCAGAGAAGACCTTCCTGGACCTGGCTGCTGATGCGTCGGAGCTTGCCAGGGCTGAGGGCCTGGGCGGCCACGCGAACGCTGCCGATCTGCGGCGCACCACCCTGTCAGGCGGATAGGCGAACGAGTCGAAGACTGATCCATATGACAGATATCACCAAACTGATGCGATCCCACCTCGTGAAGGTGAACACCTACCACGGAGTCGATCCTTCAGAGGAACTGGCGAGATCCGCTGGCATCAGGCCGGAAGATGTGATTCGGCTGAACGCCAACGAGAATCCATACGGCGCTCCAGACGCGGTGAAGACGGCGCTGCGGAACCTCGATGTGCACCTGTATCCCGATCCTGAACAGCGGAGGCTGCGGGCGAGGCTCGCCGAGTACACAGGACAGCCGATCGAGCGAGTGATGGCTGGAGCAGGCGGTGACGAGATCATCGATCTGCTGTTCCGTCTCTTCACTGAGCCCGGTCAATCCCTGATCGACTGCGAGCCAACGTTCGGCATGTACGCGTTCTGCGCACGTGTCGCTGGCGCCAAGATCATCATGGTCCCGAGACAGGACGACTGGTCTATCGATATCGACCGAGTTCTTGGTGTCATCGATCCCGACACTCGCCTGATCTTCCTGGCATCGCCGAACAACCCCACGGGGAATCTGCTTAGCGAAGAGGAGGCGCGGGCGCTGCTCGATACCGGCCTGATCCTGACCGTAGATGAGACCTACTACGAGTTCTGCGGCAAGACGCTGTGCCACCTTCTCGACGAGTACGAGAACCTGGTTGTACTGCGCTCGTTCAGCAAATGGGCTGGGATCGCCGGGCTGCGCGTCGGCTACTGCATCGCGTCCGAGACGATGATCGGCCACCTGATGGATATCAAGCAGCCATACAACATCAACGCTGCCGCAGAAGCCGCGGCTATAGCTGCGCTTGAGAATCATGAAGAGGTGCTCGAAAGGGCGCGAGTGCTGATCGAGCAGCGCAAGCGCCTTGAGTCAACCCTGGACGGACTTGATGGCGTTAGCTACTACCCGTCCGAGGGCAACTTCCTGCTTTGCAGGTTCGAAGGCAGAACCGCTCGCGATGTCTACGAAGGCCTTGGCCGACACGGCATCTTCGTCAGGCTCTTCGAGAAAGATCGACTGGAAGACTCTCTGCGCATCTCCGCAGGCACGCCAGAGCAGACCGATCGGGTGATCGAGGCGATCACCGAAGTGCTCTCATCACCTGGCTAAACCGGCCTCAGCTGGCGAAATCTGCGGCGAACACCCATGCCTGCACAGCCCTCTCAGGCTGTACCCTGAATCTTCGTCGAGCCGTGTAACTCAAGAAGGCAGCAGCGCGTAATGGCACGAACAGCCAGAATCGAACGCAACACAAACGAGAGCCAGGTCTCCGTCGAGATCAACCTCGATGGCACAGGCAAGTCCGAGGTTTCAACGCCCGTCGGATTCCTCAAGCACATGCTCGACCAGATCGCACGCCACGGCCTGATCGATCTTAAGGTCTCTGCTGACGGCGATCTCGAGACCGGCAGCCACCACACGGTCGAAGACACAGCGATTGTGCTGGGCCGGTCGATCCAGGAAGCTCTGGGTGATCGCCGCGGCATCGTCCGCATGGCTGACCGCGCGGTTCCCTTGGACGAGGCTTTGACGCACGTGGTTGTTGACCTGTCTGGCCGCGGCTACGCGGTTGTAGACATGGGCTCGGCGAACAACGTCGGCGAGTTCCCGTCAGACCTGGCGCGGCACTTCTTCGAGGCGATGGCGCTAGAGGGCAAGTTCAACCTGCACGTCCGCGTTCTGTCGGGCCTGAACGAGCACCACGTGATCGAA
>JANQIZ010000311.1 GCA_028281895.1 Dehalococcoidia bacterium | reverse complement strand
CGCTGGTCCAGACGTTCCCGTGCTCATCGCAGCGGAAACCATCGGCTATGCCGGGACGAACCACAGCGAAAGACCGGAAGTTCGAAAGTGATCTGCCGTCAGCGGCCACATCCAGAGCGAAGATCTGTCGAGGCTCACCGGAATCGGCCACATACAGAATGCTCTCATCAGGCGAGAACGCGATCCCGTTCGGCCTGTCGAACTGATCGCTCGCAATGCTGAGCTCCCCTGAGTCCGGATCGAAGCGATAGACATGGTTTGCGCCGATATCAGAATCCCGCTTATTGCCTTCACGGTCGCTCAAGATGCCATATGGCGGATCGGTGAACCAGATAGTCCCGTCCGACTTCACGACCAGGTCGTTAGGTGAATCGAAGCGCTTGCCCTCAAAGCGATCCACGAGGTTTGTGACACTCCCATCCGATTCGGTTCGCGATATCCGGTGAGCCTGGTGCTCGCAACTGACGATGCGGCCTTCAAGGTCGAGCGTGTGGCCGTTTGTGAAATTCGCAGGCTCGCGAAATACCGTTGTCTCTCCATTGCCAGCGTCGTATCGCAGCATCCGGTTGTTTGGAATGTCCGACCAGACGAGCGAGTTAAGGGACGGGACGAAGACCGGACCTTCCGACCACTCAGCGCCGCTCCAGTGCTTTTCCAGTACCGGATCAGGTCCGATCAACTCGTCGAAGAGAGGATCCAGCGATTCAAAGCCGGACTTAACCTCGCTTGCAGGCCGGTACTCGGTGCGGTCCGGCCAGGTCTTCGATTCTGCTGTCATAGTTCTCCCGCCATTTGCGATAAGGGCTTTTCGGTGGCTATTAGCCTGCTGGGCGAAGCGCGCCGGCAGTATTCAGATCGATGCTCCAGACAGAACTGGTGGCTGCGATGAATAGTGTCTGCCTGTCAGACATGCCGAAAGAGCAGTTTGCAGCGACTTCCGGCGTATGAATCTTTCCAATCAGATCGCCCGATGGATTGAAGCACTGGATGCCGTCTCCTGCGCTCACAAATAGATTCCCGTCAACGTCGACGCGCATCCCGTCCGGCACCCATGGATCGACATCCGCGAAGACCCGCGGGTTTGAAAGCGTGTTGTGGGTGGATACGTCGAAAGCCATCACCCGATGCGGACGGAACTCGCCATGTGTGCGGCCTGTGTCACCCACATAGAGGACACTCTCGTCAGGAGAAAACGCCAGGCCGTTCGGCTTGTCGAAATCCTCGTTCACAGCCACCAGCTCGCCGGTTGCCGGAGTCTGCATGTACAGACGGTTCCTGTCCTGCTCCGGCCCCCGACCGTGTCCAAGCTCTGGGTGAAGAGCGCCGTAGTCCGGGTCCGTGAACCAGATGGTGCCGTCGGACTTCACAACGATGTCGTTTGGTGAAGTCAGCCTGCCGCCCCGGTAGCGATCGGCGACGGTAACTACGCTTCCGTCTGGCTCGGTCCTGCTGACCCGCCTGCCACTCGTCTCGCATGAGAGGATTCGGCCTTCCAGGTCCGTAGTGTGGCCGTTCGTGTTGCCACACGGCTCGCGGAAGATAGACGCCCCATCCGATTCAGACCAGCGCATGATCCGATTGTTCGGGATGTCGCTCCACACGAGGTAGCTGCCTTCAGCGACCCAGTGAGTGCCTTCGCAAAAAGCCATGCCTGACGCTACTTGAGTCAGCTCGCGCGTGCTGCCCAGCAGCCGTTCAAATTCGTCTGTGAAGATCTCGATGTGATCTGCCATCTGAACCGTATCTCTCCACTGGTATCGGGTTGATGAAGCGGTGGGCAGAGTATCATCGGCGGACATTGGCCGCGCAGCGCCAACTATCCCTCGCGCAGGAGACCCGGATGAAGTTCCTAGGAGTTGACCATATCGACCTCGTGGTAAGCGACCTTGCCGCTTCGGTGGAGTTCTACCGAAAGTTTGGGATGTCGCCAGAAGGCACAGTCGACGACGGTCAGACAGTGTTCATGTTCAACAACGACGGCGAGCATCCTGTGCGGATCGAACTTCACCAGGCCGAGCCCGGTCAGAAGACAGGGATCGATCACATCTCGTTCGCTGTCGATGATCCAGTTGATGCCACGAAAGAGGTGCAGATGCTTGGCGGTGTCGAGTTCCTCTTCGAGCCGTTCGAGAACCAGCAGTCGGGTCGCACGATATCGAACTGCTACGACCCCGATGGTGTGCAGGTGCAGATGGCGCGTAAGACCGGCGCCGGAACCTACAAGAACTGGGAGTAGCGGTTGCCAGCCGAAGCGAGTGACCGTATGCCGCCGGGCTCAGACGGGCTGCTGAGAGCAGGTGCGTCAAGAGCGCCGATAACCCCGCCAGTGGGATTCGCGATTCACAGTCCCGAATCGCCGCCTGCCAGGTCGACCCGCATTGATGACGATCTCCTGGTCCGCGTCTTGCTGCTTGAGGCCGAAGGCCGGCGAGTAGCGATCTGCTCACTGGATGTCTGGGGCATCGCTCCGGGCCTGCAGAGAGAGATCAGGGAGTCAGTCGCATCGATGGCGGGCACGCACGCGCCTTTCGTATGGATCACCTGTTCAGGAAACGGCACATCGCCTCCGACATGGCAGGAAGATGGTGACCCTGAGTACGACCGCTATCTTTCGTTCTTGCCTGAGATCTGCGGAGGAGCAGCGGCGCACGCATCCTCAAGCATGCAGCCAGCAGCCATCGGCGGCAATGCCGGACGCGTGACTGGCGTTTCCACAGGCGTATCGGGTCCGGGCGCACAGGCTGATGAGGCGGTGAATGTCTGCTCGGTGACCTCTGCATCCGGCGAGGGACTCGCTCAGATCGTGTCGTTCTCCTGTCCCGCGGTGATTCGCGGGCCTGATGGCCGCTGGACCGCCGACTACGCGGGGTATGCCGCGTGGGCGCTCGAACAGGCAGGCGGAGGCGTTGTCGCGTTCGCACGCGGCTCCGATGCCGACGTGATGCCTTACGATTGGCACAGGGGAAACCAGGACAGGACACACGCAGACCGCGGCCCGCAGGATGTGCAGGCGCTCGGCCTGCTGCTCGCCACCCAGGCATCGACCATCGCCTCAAGCATCGAGTATCGGCGGAACGTCTCGATTGAGACCGCATCGGACGACGCTCTCGGTGTGCGGATTCTGAGAGTCGGTGGCGTGGTATGCATCGGCGTCGACCGCCCGCAGCCGGCTGTGTTCGCCAGGCACCTGCGAAGGGCGATGCCGCGCTCAACGGTCATCGTCTCATCGAACATCTCCGGTATGGACCCTGCGTCTGGCGAAGAGCTCGATGTTGACCTTGAACTGAGCATCCTGGAGCGGGCTAGAACAGCGGGCGCAAGATGAGCAGCCTGCGCGCCGGAACCGGCAAGACGGTGATCACGCCTCCCATCGGATACCGCATGGGGCAGTGGGGTCTTAGGCAGGGTCGATCAACTGGCGTTCACCGTGACCTGTTCGCGCGGTCACTCGTTCTCGATAACGGAGATGCGCGCATAGCGATCGTGTCTCTCGACGTTTGCGGCATCCCTGTCGAGACGATGCGGGACATTCAGCGCAAAGTCAGCGGTCTCACAGGCATCCATGCTCAATCGCTGCTGGTCAACTCCACGCATAACCATACCGCGCCCGACATCCTGCTGGGTGTCCAGCCTGAGTGGAAGACCTATGCCGCGTATCTCGCTGACCTCGTCGCTGGAACCGTTTACGAGGCCTGCTCGGACTTGCGGCCAGCGCTGGCAGGACATGCAAGCGGGCAGCTCAGCGGATGGACCGTCAACCGGCAATACCGGGAGCGTCCGGTAGATGAAGAGGTCGGCGTGCTGCGAGTGGATGAGCCCGATGGCGCTCCAATCGCTCGCGTGGTCAACTTCGCTGCGCACGGCGTCTGTGATGGTGGCCAGTACCTTGAATGGTCGGGCGATTTCTCAGGCGAACTCTCAGCGACAATCGAAGAGATCGACTCAGGCTCAGTAGCTATTCATCTGCAGGGCGCGGCGGGTGACATACATCCGTTCGACTGGTGGTTCGGCAACCTGGAGTCGAAGCATCTCCACACCCACGAAGACACTGCGAAGTTCGGTGAGGCGATCGCATCGGTCGCCCTCAAGGCTTCAGCGCATGCCGAAATGACCGGCGATATTGTGATCAATGCCGTCTCGTCATCTCTCGAACTGCCGCGGCGCAGGGTGCCGTGGACGGTGGATCGAGCGAGAGAACTGCACTCAGTTCTGACCAACAAGCTGGGCGCATATGAGGCCGAGATATGGCCTGAGGGGACAACAACCGCTAACGCAGCCGAGCTAAACCCCCAGCTTTACGGCACTGGATTGAACGAGTTGCGGCTGGCCGAGAGCCAGCAACTCCCGCCGGTCGGCATCGAGGTCCAGGCGTTTCGGATAGGCGATCTTGTGATCAGCGCGCATCCGGGCGAGATGTTCAACGAGCTGGGACTGGCGATCAAGGAAGGATCGGCTGCGACACGTCCATGGGTGGCGAGCTACAGCTCGGAATACATCGGCTATGTCTCGACCCGGCAGCCATACTCGGAGATCGAGTCGGTTCCGCCAGAGGAGCTTGTTGACATGAAGCGCTTCCGCCGTTTCTATGGCACCACGACCAGTCCGTTCGATCCTGCCGCTGGCGAGATGCTCGTAGACGCCGCGGTCGACCTTGTGAATCAGGTCTGATCGCTGTGTTCTGGGCGTTCTAGATCATCAGGTTGAACAGAATCAACCCGCAAAGAGAGAAAGCGAATCGATGACAGTAAAGGTCCTTGTACTTCCTGAATGGGCGCACGAGTTCTGCCATCCTCTGGAGCATCGGCACTCAGATATTGAGCTTGTCACTGCTGCCTCCGAACAGGAGGCGAACGAACAGATCAAGGACGCGGAGATCCTGTTCGGGTATCCCACGAGCGAGCAGTTCAATTCAGCGCCGAATCTCAAGTGGATCCAGACTCTTGATGCAGGGATGGAAGGCCTGTTTGCGCCCGTGCCGCAGGTGGCTGATTCAGATGTGATCGTGACGAATGCGCGCGGCGCAGGCGCGCCGATGATTGGCGAGCACGCGCTGGCGATGATGCTTGCCCTATCTCGCCAGTTCCCGCGATTCTGGAACGATCAGCAAGAGAGCAGATGGGACCAGGATGGCGCACTCGAATGCGTCGAGTACCTTGGCGACAAGACGGCAGGCATTGTCGGCTTCGGAAAGTCCGGCCGCGAAGCCGCGTGGCGCTGCAAGGCGATCGGCATGAGCGTGATCGCTGTGGATCGAGAGCCGGTTGACGGAGATCCGGTGGTCGACTTCGTCTGGCCGCTTGATCGGCTGGACGATCTGCTTCGCGAGTCCGACTACGTCGTGGTCACTGCGCCATACAACACTGAAAACGCGAACATGCTCGGCAAGCGCGAGTTCGATCTGATGAAGCCGACAGCCAGGCTGGTCGTGACTTCGCGCGGGCGGGTCTACGACAACGCGGCTCTTGCAGAAGCCCTGCGTTCGGGCATGATCGCTGGCGCGGCAGTCGACAGCGTCTACCCGGAGCCGATGCCGGCGGACAGCGATCTCTGGAGCGCGCCGAATCTGATCATCACTCCGCACATCGCAGGCAACGCCGAGCAGGTTTTGCTGGACAGGCGGACATTCGAGATATTCGAGCAGAACCTCGCTCGCTACCTCAGCGGACAGCCTCTATTGAACGTCGTTAAGAAAGATCGCCAGTACTGAGCGACGGCCAGCGCCTCGTCTTTTCATCTCAGGAATCGGAAGCCACATGTCATCACCAAAAATCTCTCTTATCGGCGCAGGCAGCGTCGTCTTCTCCCGCCGATTGCTGCAGGACGTCGCATGCGTTCCAGAACTTTCGGACGCCACCGTGTCGCTCATGGACCCGGATGCGGAACGGCTCGATTTAATTGGCCGTTTCGCTACCAAGCTTGCGAAAGACGCCGGAACGAACATCCGAATCGAGACAACGAGTGATCGGAAAGAATCGCTCGAAGGCGCCGACTACGTCCTGACGACGATCCGAGTTGGAGACGACTACCAGAAAGACATCGGAATCCCGCTCAAGTACGGCGTCGATCAGTCTGTCGGAGACACTGTTGGCCCGGGAGGTGTGTTCAAAGCTCTGCGCACTGTGCCGGTGCTGCTGGACATCTGCTACGACATGGAGGAGGTGGCTCCTGAAGCGTGGCTGCTGAACTACACCAACCCAATGGCGATTGCCTGCTGGGCGATCAACGACATGACCGATGTGCCGAATGTCGGCCTGTGCCACAGCGTTCAGCGCACCACCGAAGACCTTGCCGAGTACATCGGCGCGCCTCGCGAATCGGTCACAGCGTGGGTCGCCGGCATAAATCACCTGGCATGGTTCATGCGCTTCGAGAAGGACGGCGAGGACGCGTATCCGCAGCTTGTCGAGGCCATGAACAACCCTGAGATCTTTGCTCGTGACACAGTCCGCTTCGAGGTCATGCGGCAGTTCGGATACTTCGTCACCGAGTCCACCAGGCACATGTCTGAGTACACGCCGTACTTCCGCACCGATGAGGCTGTGATCAAGGAGTTTCGGCTCGACGAGATCAGGCAGGACCTGCAGAGACGTGTGAACCGCGTCGATACGCACTTCGAACAGCTTCGAGAAGATGCTGAGTCTTCGGAACCGCTCAAGGTGGAACGCTCAGACGAGTACGCGTGCCGGATTATCGAGGCGATGGAGTCCAACCGGCCGACTGTCATCAACGGCAACGTGTCCAACACCGGCCTGATCTCGAACCTGCCTGAAGGCAGCTGCGTAGAAGTTCCATGCACTGTCGACGCGCTGGGCATTCACCCGATGGCGGTCGGTGACCTTCCACCGCAGTGCGCGTCACTCAGCCGGTCCAACATCGCGGTGCAGGAGATGGCCACGCTGGCAGTGACCGACCTGGACCGCGAGTCAGCTTTCCATGCGATAGCGCTCGATCCACTGACATCGGCGAAGTTGTCTCTCGCAGAGATCAGGCAGATGTTCAACGAGATGTGGGACGCCAATGCCGGCTATCTGGAGTCGTTCACCTAGGCGCTAGCCAGGCAGTTCCGAAAGTGGCTTCACGGCGTGATGGTCAACGCGAGTGGCAAGAGGCTTCGCCGCCCACTCGTTCGTGAACTCGATCAGGTTCTTCACCGCTTCCTCAAAGAGCATCTTGCCCTTCTCAGGAGTGGCAAGGTTCGCCTCACCACATATGCCAGACTCGGTGTACTGGCTTGTCCATGAAGTGATGTTGACCGGGCCTGCTGCCCAGAGATCGATCCAGCGGAACTTCGATCCGTCCTCATGGAAGGCGATCTCCTCGTGCTTCGCGTGGTCCATCTGTATCAGATCGGCATCGAGGTGAAGCGCCAGCGAAGTCTCTGCCTCGCCAGCATGCGCGCATCCGCCAGGGAAGTGCGACTCGCGCCACTGCTTCATGAACTCCGGGTCAGTCGCTGCCAGGCCCCACCAGGATGAAAGCGCCACCTCGGCCTCTGTCTCCATGTTGGCGCGCCGGCATGCGAGATCCAGCGGAGGCATGTTCGATCCGTGGCCGTTGACGACCATGATCCGTGAGAAGCCGTGATACGCGAGGCTCTTGAGGATGTCCGTCACGTAGCGGATGAACGTCTCGTGATGGATCGTGACTGAGCCAGGAAAGTCCATCACATGCGTCGTGTAGCCGTATGCGACCGGAGGCATGAACAGCAACCGGTCTGGACTCTGCTCACATGCGGCGCGCGCTACTTCTGTCGCAGTCCAGCGGTCCATCTTCACCGGCAGATGCGGCCCGTGCTGTTCCATCGTGCCCACCGGCAGCACCGGGATCAGTTCAGCCTTTACCGCCTCGTTAATTTCAGGCCATGTCAGGTCTTCGTACCGCCATTTTCCATTGATCGCCATCAGATCTCCCTTTCGGCATCGATTCGGGTCCGCGTGCACTGGCCGAGAGGATGCCATCTGTCCGCTGAGAGTCAAGTGAATCAACCGCAAGCGCACTTAATCGCCAGTTAATCCCGCTCACCGACTATCTGCCGGTCGAACCGTTCAACCAAAGCTCATAGATCGGAGATGCACAATGACCATGCCGCTCAGGCGGTCCACTGCATTGCGATGGGGATGGACCTTGCCGGCCATCGCCACAGCGGTCGCACTGGCAGTGATCCTTTCAACGCTCGATGCAGACGCTGGCTCTAAGAATAAATTCGGGCACGTAGGCTCTTTCTTTACGACCGACAACTCGACCTTTGGTGGCGCTCACCCGCTGTCAGATCCGACGTCGGCAGAGACCGTTGACATCACGTCTGATGGCAACCTGATGGTCTACACAGACTCGTTCACCGAGAGCCTTGGACTGGTAGATATTTCCGACCCGCCCAACCCGCATCCACTCGGCCTGATTCCCCTTCCCGGTGACCCGACGAGCGTCGGAATTCACGAGGACTGGGCGCTGGTCTCGATCAACACCAGCGCAGATCCAGATGGCGCCGGTCCCTTGAACGAGTTCGACAACCCCTCAGGCGATCTGCTGGTCATCGACCTCAGCACCGAGGCCATTGTCAGGACTCTTGCCCTTGGTGGCCAGCCTGACGCTGTGGCCGTTTCTCCCAACGGCACCTTCGCCGCCATCGCAATCGAGAACGAGCGGGACGAGGACGAAACAGTCAGTGGAGTTGAGGGACTGCTGCCGCAGCCGCCAGCCGGATTCCTGCAGGTGCTCGACCTGTCAGGCGCCCCGGCAGCATGGTCGCTGACAGCTGTCGACCTGACCGGTCTCGCTGACACCGCTCCGTCCGACCCTGAGCCAGAGTTCGTCGACATCAACGAAGACGACATGGCTGTGGTAACTCTTCAGGAGAACAACCACCTCGTCATCGTCGACCTCGCCACAGCGACGGTCGCCAACGACTTCAGCGCAGGCATGGCCGACATCCTGCAGGTCGACAACACGGAAGAAGAGCTCGGTCCACAGGACAACGGGCTGATCGAGCTGAACCAGGACATCTTCGACCGCCGGCGCGAGCCGGACGCAGTCGCCTGGATCGACAACTACCGATTCGCGACCGCCAACGAAGGTGACTACGAGGATGAGAATGGCGAAGAGGGTGGAAGCCGCGGCTTCACCATCTTCAACAAGAACGGCAATGTCGAGTACGAATCCGGCAGCAGCTTTGAGCACGCTGTCGTTAGCGCAGGGCACTACAACGAAGGCCGGTCTGAGAACAAGGGATCTGAGCCTGAGGGCGTAGAGGTCGGCCACTACGGTGGCAAGACCTACCTGTTCGTCGCATCAGAGCGTTCGAACATCGTTGGTGTCTACGACGTGACCAGGCGCACGCCCAAGCTCATGCAACTGCTTCCGACCGGCATTGGCCCGGAAGGCCTGAAGATGACCGACGACGGCCTGCTGGTCGTCACTGCTGAAGAGGACGGTTTTGACGACGGTTACGATGCACGCGCAGTCGTGACCTTCTTCCAGATCGGTGGCAACGAGGACTGGAGTTACCCGCAGCTTGTCAGCGCCAAGAAGCGCGGCACGCCGATTCCGTGGGTCGCCATCTCCGGTCTTGGCGGAGACCCCTGGGCCAGGAACACGGTCTGGGCTGTGAGCGACTCGTTCCTTGCGCAGTCATGGCTCTACAAGGTTGACGTTAGCCGCGAGCCTGCTGTCATCAGGAAGCGAATCGCGATTGGCGATCCTGACGGTGCATACGACCTTGAGGGTGTGGCCAAGCGCAGGTATGGCGGCTTCTGGCTTGGATCGGAAGGCCGTGGCAGCGACAGGCCGAACCTGCTCATCCGCACCGACAACCGCGGCAACGTGCTTGAAGAGATCGAACTGCCTGCTTCGCTCACCGCGGGCCAGACGAAGAGCGGGATCGAAGGCGTCGCGGTCACCGGATGGCCCTACTTCAACGAAGTTGTCTACGTGGTGATCCAGCGTCCGTGGGCTGACGATGTGCAACCAGGCGACCTTGGTCCGAATACCTCTGGCACGACCAAGATCGGCCGCTACGAAGTCAGCACCGGTAAATGGACCTTCGCCACCTACGAGCTGGACGACCGTGAGTCTCCGGCCGGTGGATGGGTTGGCCTCTCCGAGGTCACAGCGCTTCCCAATGGCAACCTTGCCATTGTCGAGCGGGACAACCAGCTCGGCCAGGAGGCCCGGATCAAGCGGATCTACGAGGTTGATCCATCGTCCGTGACCTTTGCGCCTCATGGTGGAGTCTTGCCTGTCATCAGCAAGACGCTTCTCGAAGACGTGATCGACGAGCTAGATGCGCACTCCATCTCGGTGCCTGACAAGCTTGAAGGCGTGGCCATCACCAGAGATGGCGATGTCTACCTCGCTACCGACAACGATGGTGTTGACGAGAACTACGGTGAGACGCTCTTCTTTGAGCTTGACCTCGCTGAGGACGAGTTCGATGAAGATGACGAGGACGAGGGTGACGACGAGGAAGATGAAGGGGATGACGACTAGCGTTTCGTCTCCAACACATCACCCAGATTGAAGCATCGGGGCCGGTCACATCGACCGGCCCCGATCATTTATGCGCCGTAGTCGTCAGCGCCGACAGCGTGAGCTCTCAGCGCCTCTTCGTCGATCTCAATGCCGAGGCCTGAACCGTCTGGAATCGGCAGCATGCCATCCTCGTCCAGCAGAAGCGGCTCCTTGAGAATCCCACTCACATACGGGGCGGGATGCCAGTACTCAAGGTACTTTCCGTCAGGCATCGATGCTGATAGCTGAAGATCGGCTGCCGCACCAACGGCTGTATTCCAGCCGTGCATCACCACCTGGATGTTGGCATCGTAAGCAGCCTGCCAGATCTTTCTGCTCTCGGACAGGCCACCGCAGATCGTCTGGTCTGGCTGCAGGATGTCGCAAGCCCGCTCCTCAATGAACGGCTTGAAGTTCAGACGGCCTCGCACCACCTCTCCCGTAGCGATATGCACAGGCGAAGCATCGCGCAGGCGCTTGTATCCCTCGATATCGTCGGCACGGAGCGGCTCCTCGAACCAGCGCACGTTGTAGTCCTTCAGCATGCGCGCCGCCTCCATCGCCCACTTGAGATCGCCGTGCCAGAAGACATCCGAGCCGCCAGGATCGACCATCAACTCCGAGTCATCGCCGATCACTCTGCGTGCAGTCCGCACAAGCTCCTCATCGTGCTTCAGATCTCGCTCACGCCCGAAGGTGCCCCAGCCCAGCTTGAAAGCCCGGAAATTCCGCTCAAGGCCCGATTCCAGGTTCACCACCATCTCGTCCGCTGGCCATGAGAACAGCATCGACGCGTATGGCTTGACTCGCTCGACGTAGCGCCCTCCGAACAGTCGGGAGATCGAAAGGCCGGTGTGCTTGCCAAGGATGTCCCAGAGCGCGTGGTTGACCGCGCCGATGTAGGAGGTGACTCCGCCTCCGCGCCCGTACCAGAAGGTCCACTGGTGCAGACGCTCCGTGACCGACTCGGGCTGGAGTGCGTCTTCACCGATCAGGTGAGGCCAGAGCACTTTCTTGATTGCGTCGACCATCTCCCATCGAACTCCCGAACAACCCCAGCCTGAGATGCCGCTTTCGGTGTCGACGCGGATGATCGTCTGGTCGTATCCCCACCAGGACGGGTGAATGGGCTGGCCGACCTTCAAAGCAGGCCGCTGGCTGGTGAGCGGGAATACCTCTACGCCTGTGATCTTCATTTCCGAGCTGTCCCTGCGAGATTTGGTGCGATGTTCGTTGATTGAGCGGGCGCAGGATAGCGCACCAGCAAGTACCATCTTGTAGCTGAACGGAACGGATACCGGGCGGAGCATCTATGCCGGTCAAACTTGCAATGTTCGATGTGGACGGAACTTTGCTTCGGGATGAGACTGCCTGCCAGACGATCGCTCGCAGTCTCGGCAAGCTTGATCGCATGTCTGAATTCGAAGCTCTCACCGAACATGACGAGATCCTCGCTGCCCGTGGCGAGATGGCTGCCTGGTATCTAGATGCTGGTCGCGACACCGTCACTACTGCGCTTTCCAACATCCAGTGGGCACCTGGTGCCCCTGAGGGTATTAGCGCGTTGCAGAATGCAGGCGTGAAGGTCGTACTTGCGTCGGTAACGTGGTCGTTCGCTGTCGAGCACGTGGCTGAGACTCTTGGCATTGAGGAATTCCGAGCCACCGCTCTCGATTTCTCGACAGGTCGAATCGAACATGCCTGGGGCTCCACGAAGGCTGACTACCTGCAGGAACTGTCAGCCAAAACAGGTTGCGCGCTGAGCGAAGTCGCGGCGGTCGGCGACACCTCTGGCGACTACGACATGCTGGAGCTGGCGGGCAAGGCTATCTTCGTAGGTGAGCAGGCACCCGAAATGCCGGACATCATGCACATGCCCGGCGCTGACATAAGAGACGTTGCACAGGAGATTATTGGGAATAGTCAGTCATGGACATAGAGATACTCGTCCTCCGCATCTTGCACATCCTGTTCGGAGTTTTCTGGGTTGGCGCCGCCGTGTACCTGGCGCTTGTTCTCGAGCCGAAGCTGCGCGGACTGCCCAATGAGATCGAGCGAGAGGTACTGCAGGCAATCAGCAAACTGAACAGCCTGTGGATCACACTCTCAGCCATCATCACAATCGGCGCAGGTTTCGCGCTTATCTCACGCACACCGGGCCGCGAGATGAGCCAGCTATTCGACACCGGCTGGGGCTGGGCGATAGGCATAGGACTGATCGCTTCGCTGCTGGCATTCTTCCTCAGCGGATGGGTCGGATCCAGCACCGCGAAGCTGCGAAGAGCGCTGCAGGCGGAGCAGATGTCCGACGATGACGCACTGCTTCCCCTGCGAACCCGAATAGCGATCGGCAGCCGGGCGAATGCGGTCCTGGTGATAGTCGCAGTTGGCGCGATGGCCTCGGCACGCGTCGCGTAGCTATCGACTAGACGTAGAGGTTCAGCTGGCCGCCACCGAGCATGAACAGGCCTGGCTCACCGCCGCGCGGCCCTTGTCCACGCATGACGTAGTTTGCCTTCAGCCGGAACCCGCGAGGCGAAAACGTCTTCGCATGATCCATCGCATTCTTTGCCGCCAGAGGCGTGCCGTCACCTGTAAGAAACTCGTGCTGCGATGACGCCTCTTCGTCTCGGTACAGGTCGGCGTGCGGCACCTCGGATACCTCCTGCCGCTGACTGGCGATTCGCCCTTCGCGCTGCCAGTTCCCGATCGGCCGGGTCCTTCCGATGTTGCCGGCAAGCCCGGAGATTACGTGCAAATGGGCGTGAAGCTGGCTCTGGTGCGCGGCGCGTCCGAAGTTAGAGAGCACTCGGAATCCCTCACGACAGTGCTCCTCACCGATGTCGACAGCAAGCCTGAGCGCGTCCAGCAAAACGTCGTCGCGCCACATCTGCTCCTGCGTCATGTACTGGCGCGGCACCACCAGCATCATCACTCGCTCCCACCTCAGCCTGTTGTGAAAGCAGACCACTGGAGAGTCGGGATCGTTCGACACCCACTTCGCAGGCAACTCGCCCGAGATGATCCTGCTGAACGTCGAATCGGAACCGGTGCCGCCGCCAAGCTCTGCAGGCTCCGGGCTCATTTCCTGCCTGCTGCCTTAGCGCTCCGGGTTGATGAAGCTGACGACCTGGAGGGACGCTCGGCAGCGCTCGGCTGGCTGCGGAAGTCTGGTGCGAAGATCGGGTATTCGCCGACAACCCGCGTGTCGCGCAGCCGCGAGGCGATCGCATCGGAGTAGCGCTTAGTGAAGCCGTCTGCCGCAGCTTCATCGAGCAGCACGCGTGAAGTGATCACAGTGGCCAGCTGTGCCGTGTGGCGATGAACTATCAGCTGATACAGCTTCTCCTCGGCCCATGCGGTTGAAGCCTGCGCGCCGAGGTCATCGAGGATCAGAACCTCGCAGTTGCGGATCAGCTGGAACTCGCGGTCGAACCCTGACGGCGAGTTTGGCTGGTACGCCCGTCGCAGCTGGTCCAGCAGGTCCGGCACGAACCTGTAGAGCACTGATCTGCCCTGGTTGAGCTGCACATTGGCGATGGCGACAGCGAGGTGAGTTTTGCCGACTCCGGTGGGGCCAGAGAGGTAGACCCAGCCCTGCGGCATCTCGGCAAATGAGCGGGCAGCGGCGTGCGCTGCCTGCAATGTCGCACGCTGCCTCTGTGTGGCTCGTCGCGCGCCCTTCACATCGAACGAGTCGAATGTCATCAGGCTCAGCTGAGATGACTCCAGCCCGACCGAAGACCTGTCAGCGTTTCCTGCTCCGGGACTCAGTTCAATGCGCTCAGATATGAACGGGTCCATGAGGCGGGTGCGCAGGCGATCTGGCAACTGATCTACCGGCAGACCGGTCGTCAGGACTGTCGGCAGACGCCTCGCATAGCGGTGGCTCAGGATCTGGTCGATCTTCTCCTCCGCCCAGCGCGTCGGACTCTGAATCCCGAGATCATCCAGCACCAGCATCGGCGCTTCGATGATGTGGCTGAATAGCCCTTCGAAATCCTCGGTATCAGAGTCTTCAGGATTGCGGTCCAGCGATGCGCGCATGTGGTCCAGCAGGTCCGGGACAGAAACGAACTTCACAGGGCGTCCGTCTGCGACGATCCGGTTCGCTATCGCCGCCGCGATGTGGGTCTTGCCCGTTCCTGATGGACCGCTGATCACCAGCCAGCCCATGGGATCGTGTGAGTATGTCTGGGCGCGGTCTTTCGCCCTGCGGAAGCCCGGCGGATCGACGAATCCCTCTCGTCCGGCAGGCTCCATCGACTCGAACGTCATCCGCTCAAGCGGGCCGAGATCGGAATAGTCACGCAGCCGTTTGCGCACATGCGATCCCCACACGCGCTCCTGGCATTCGCACGGCACGACCGTGCCGAACTCCGGCGAACCCACGGGAGCATTGACATTCAGCCAGCGGGCATCGTCGCAGACAGGGCAGGGCGGCTCCTGATCAACCGCCTCGGGCTCGTTTTCGCTCAAGGTAGCGTTCGATCTGCTCGTCGCTGCGATCCGCTTCAGAATGTCGTTCAAGCTTTCCATCAGAACCCCTTAGATCCCGCTCATCTCGTCCTTCAACCGCCCAGCGTTTGAGCACGGATAGGACGTACTTCCAGCTGCGGGCATTGGCCTCCACCGCCACCCGCATCGCATCGATCACATCTGACTCGGGGTACTCCTGCAGCGCCGCCGTGATGCTCTCAGCTATCAGTGGTGAGATGGCCCCGATGTTCTCCTCATAGACCCGGAATACACCCTGGTGAAACTCGGGACGCGACTCTGATTGCTGAGTCTCTGCCAATGTCCCGATCGCCCGTTCGGCAGGCTCAGGCAGCGTGTATCCCTTGCCTGCAAGCGCAGCGCGCACCGGCTGAGTGTTCAGCAGATATCGAGTCTCGCCATCGTCCGATCCCGGAACCGCAAGCAGCGTCCCGCGCCCGACCGCCGCGAGGAGCGCTCGCCTCACATCAGACTCCAGGAGGTCGCCGCTTGAATCCAGCATCGCACCGACTGCACGATCAGAGCACAGCTCGCTAGCGGTCACATAGGCGAGCGACGAGCTTTTTCGGTTCAGCGCCCACACTATCCGGAGCGTCAGCTTCAACTCGTCGATGTCATCTATCTGCTCGAGCAGCCCTGAGAGCAGCGGATTCGGCACCGGAGTGAACTGAACGCCGCGCGGAAACGGAGAAGGCGCCAGCTCTCTTTTCTCGTCGAGTGTCATTTTGTTACCGCCGTGCGGCCAACTGGCAGCATCGTTGCAAAACCAGCACTAGAACTGTTCGACTGGAGTTTCTGCACGAACCTCCATGTATCGGCCATGCTCGTCCCGCACTGACATCCACAGGTTGTCTATCGGACCGTGGCGGTGCTTGGAGACAATGATCTCGGCCAAACCGCGCGGATACGGCTGGTCCGGGTGCCGAGCGTTCCACTCTTCCTCGCGTACGAACCTGTCCTCGCGATGGATGAACATCACGATGTCCGCATCCTGCTCAATGCTTCCGCTTTCACGCAGGTCAGACAGCACCGGCCTGTGAGACTCTCTCCGCTCAATCGCCCTGCTCAGCTGCGATATGGCGATCACGGGCACGTTCAGGTCACGCGCCATCGCCTTCATCTGGCGAGAGATCTCGCTCACCTCTTGAGCACGGTTGCCGTCCCTACCGCCAGACGACCCGTTGATGAGCTGCATGTAGTCGACCACCACGAAGTCCAGGCCATGCGTTAGCTGCAGGCGGCGAGCCTTTCCGCGCATCTCAGCAACAGTCTGGAACGGCGTGTCGTCGATATAGATCGCAAGGTCAGAGAGAAGACCGATCGCGTCGACCATCCGTGTCTCTTCCGTAGAGGAGAATCTGCGCAGCCGGATGTCGTGCATGTTCAGCCGGGCCTCGGCCGCCAACAGCCGCATCGCCACCTGCTCCCGCCCCATCTCAAGCGAGAAAATACCGACTCTCGCACGCGCTTTTGCGGCATTCGCAGCAAGGTTCAGGCCGAGCGTGCTCTTGCCGATGCTGGGACGAGCGGCCAGGACGATCATGTCTGATCTCTGCAGGCCGCCAAACAGCTGATCCATGTTCGTGTAGCCGGTAGGGATCGG
Organism: Dehalococcoidia bacterium; assembly: GCA_028281895.1. Taxonomy (GTDB): domain Bacteria; phylum Chloroflexota; class Dehalococcoidia; order Lucifugimonadales; family Lucifugimonadaceae; genus JAJCYX01. Next base: position 4,407 of record JANQIZ010000311.1, on the reverse strand, counting down.
CCGCTGGTCGTCCTCAAGAGAATCGAGCGCAGATGACTGCTCAAGGAACGGGTCGAGGGCCTCGCCAACATGGACAAAGTCCCGTGAAGTCTGGCTGTTGCGGATACCGAAGATGATGTCTTCAGCTGCGCTCAACGCGCCGCTGACATCAGCATCGTCAGCAAAGCCGATGTCTGCGATGTCGCCTGCCGCACTGATCAGGCGGCGCATGGTCGCTGTGCGCTGAACAAGACGAGCGAAGTGCTCGATGTGGACAGAGGTTGGAACGGATGCCACAAGGTGGGTCAGATAGGCAGACCCGCCAACCTCTTCAAGCTGCTCCTTCGCCTCCAGCTCGTGAGCGATGGTGACCGTATTGATCGCCTCATCGCGATTGAAGAGATCCAGCGCAGCCTCGTAGCACATGCGGTTCCGCTGGCGATAGAAGTCTTCCGGGTTGAGAAAACCGTGAACGTCAGTGATCGATTCGCCGTCGATGAGCAGCGAGCCGATAACCGATTCCTCGGCATTGATATCGTGTGGCGGGAGCCTGTCAGACTGGACCAATTCCCCTGTTGTCCCCCTTGAGGAAGCGGGTCATGCCAACCGTCAGCTAACGGGCTGAGCGCCTGATCGCTCCACCTGCCGATGCGGTTGCCAGTTTCCCGGTGATCGCCCTCTGCGAACGAGGGCCGGTATGACCCGGTTTTATAACACCCGCGCCTGCCGATCTCATAGCCTCAAGGCGCTGCCGTTTCGACTTTTACAGACCAATCGCGCAGCAGTGTGCGTTCACATCTGCCCTGAACGCGATTCACCCCGCCCGGTAATTCCAGACGGGGTGAACCTGGTGATCTTATGATCTGGCTCGTCTACTCAGCGGGCTTTTCATCCTCGGTGGCATCGGTCGATTCCTCGGCCTCACCGCCTGCAGCCTCGCTCTCAGTCTCACCCTCACTGGCGCCGTCATCTTCGCCGGACTCCTGCTCAAGCGCTTCCTCGAAGGTCGGGTCTGCCGTGGCAGCCTCTTCGCGTGCACGCTTCGCCTGCTCGATACGAATCTGCGAATCCTCATCCGGCTCAACCAGCACATCGAGAGTGCTGTCTACGCCATCTGCGAACTGAACGGGAATGCCGTACTTGCCAAGGGTGCGAATCGGAGACGGAATCCGGACAGCCCGGCGGTCCACCTCGCGGCTCACCATGTTCTGTATCTCTTCTGCGATCATCGCCGCCGTCACCGAGCCGTACAGGCGGCCGGTCGGGCCGGTGCGCACCACGATCTTAATCGGCTCGGACTTCAGCGTCTCGACAAGATCTCGCCACTCGGCTGCCTCAACGCGGCGGCGCTCAGCGGCCTCTTTGCGCAGCTTCTCAGCCCGGTCGATCTCGTGCTGAGTCGCCAGTACTGCGAGCTTCTGGGGGATGAGGTAGTTGCGGGCGAACCCGTTCTTCACCTCTTTGATATCTCCGGCGCGGGCCGTTGGCCTCACGTCCTGCAGGAACAGAACCTTCATCTCTGTCTATGCCTCTCTTACACCTGACGGTAATGGGAGCGTCCTTCGGCTTCGCCATCCGGACGGACCGGTATACCGGTCCGGAATGCACGGTGTAATGCAGACCGCCGCCAATGTGTCTGTTGTTCCGGCATAGCCGGCGCAACCTTCTAATGATATTCGGGTTGGCCGCCGCAATCCATAGTCGTATTCCACCAACTCTGCTAGATGACTGGACTTGGCTCGTTACAGGGCACCCGGCGCACTTTGGCAGAGCGCGCAAGGTTCGCTATATTGCGCCTGCCAGGGCAGACGACCCGCAAGGCATGACACAAACGGCGCGTCTGAAGAGACTGCGACGTTACCAGAACACCACATTCGACCAGCAACCGAAACGGAACCTGACATGGAATACCAGGAGATCGCAAAGCCATCCGGCCCGTACAAGAACGTCGACCCCAACCTCGTCGACTATGCCGCAGCCCGCGCTGATTTCGACTGGTGGCGAGATGCTTTCGCTCACATGGACTGGCTCCCCGGCGGCGGCCTGAATAACGCGCACGAAGCCGTTGATCGCCACGTAGCTCACGGCCACGGCGACAAGCTGGCGATGATCTGGGTTGGCAAGAACGGCGAAGAAGAGCGCTACACCTACTCCGAGTTCAAGGAGCACTCCGACAGGTTCGGCGCAGTGATGAAGAACCTTGGAATCGAGCGGGGCGATCGCGTCTTCATCTTCATGGATCGCCTGCCCGAACTCTACTTCGCCGCCATGGGCATCCTGAAAGCCGGCGGCGTTATCGCGCCGCTGTTCTCAGCATTCGGTCCAGAGCCTGTGAAAGACAGGATTGAAGACGCCGGCGGCCGCTTTGTCATCACATCACCGGATCTCAAGGCCAAGATCAAGGACATCTTCAAAGACCTGCCGACTGTCGAGAAGATCATCATCGTCAACAAGGACGGCCGCAGTTCTGATCCGCTGGACGACGGCGACCTGGACTACAACGAGCTGATGGCCAGCGCATCGGCAGACGACTTCACGATCGAGAACACCAGCCAGTACGACTTCTCGATCATGCACTACACATCCGGCTCAACCGGCAAGCCCAAGGGCGTGCTTCACCGGCATCAGGCTGTGGTGCAGCAGTGGCTTACAGGCCACTGGGCGCTGGACCTCAAGTTCGACGACATCTACTTCTGTACGGCCGACCCCGGCTGGGTCACCGGAACCTCGTACGGAATGATGGCGCCATGGACCAATGGCGTGACGCAGATCATCTACGAAGGCGGCTTCGGCGCAAACGCCTGGTATGACGTCATCGACAAGTACAAGGTCACTGTCTGGTACACCGCGCCAACCGCCATCCGGCTGCTCATGCGCGCCGGCACCAAGCCGGTCGAGGAGCACTCACTAGAAACGCTCCGCTTCATCGGATCGGTCGGCGAGCCGCTCAACCCCGAAGCCGTCGTCTGGGGTAATGAGAACTACAAGATGCCCATCCATGACAACTGGTGGCAGACAGAGACAGGCGCAATCATGTGCGCCAACTACGCCTCCATGCCCGTGCGACCCGGCTCGATGGGCCGCCCGTTCCCGGGCGTCGAGATGGCAGTGCTCGACGACAACTACGATCCGATGCCACCCGGCAACGCGGGCGCACTGGCATGCCGTCCCGGCTGGCCCTCGATGATGTACGCCTACTGGCAGAAGGACGAGATGTACAACTCGCGCTTCAAGAAGGGCTGGTACATCACAGGCGACCAGGCATCGCTCGACGAGGACGGCTTCTTCTGGTTCCAGGGCAGGGCAGACGATGTGATCAACACCGCCGGCCACCTTGTCGGACCGTTCGAGGTTGAGAGCGCGCTGATCGAGCATCCCGCGGTCGCCGAAGCAGGTGTGATCGGCAAGCCCGACCCGATCGCAATGGAGGTGGTGAAGGCGTTTGTGACACTGACGCCTGACTACGAGCCTTCGACGCAACTCCAGCGCGAGCTGATCCGCTTTTCACGAGACAAGCTGTCTGCGGGCGTCGCTCCGAGGGAGATCGACTTCATCGACGTGATGCCCAAGACTCGCTCCGGCAAGATCATGCGCCGCCTCCTCAAGGCAAGAGAACTCGGCCTGCCAGAAGGCGACACTTCAACGCTTGAAGACGATTAGGGTATGACTCTGGCCGTCTAGCAAGCGAGTCGTGTCGAATACAACCTGTCTGAACAGCAATTCCTCGATCGACCATTCTGGGCACGAACGGCCAGGTGTCACGTCGCAGGTAGTTGCAGCAGATTCCGGAAAATTAGGTTTCGCTGAGTAGTACGATCACTAGAAGCCAAAACAGCGCAACTCCGATCGCCATCAGCGAAATAGCAATTACGGCCAGTAGCGCGGCTTTGACGAGTCGCCGCACCCAAACACGTCTGTGCTTGCGAAGACCACAGGTGCGACATGACTGGGCACTGGGATCGTTTTCGAACCCACATCCCCAGCAGTTCCAGCGCCGTACAACTTTCATGGGATGATGGTGAACCTTGATCTGGAGATCGTCCCGGACTGGGATGTTGTTTCATCTGATGAGCGGCCGTGTGCTCCTGAGCCTCCGTTGACGTGAAATCGGCCGTCCATGTACACGGACAGTACCATCTAGCCTTGATATGCAGTCCCTGAATGGCGTTTGCTCGTAGTACGCTGAGAATACGCCTTCCGGCACGCTCCGGCTTCGTCGGTAGGCTTGGATCTGAATATCGGTATGCGGGTACAAAGAGGCGAGTATTGTTTACGACAATCCAAAATGACGGCGAAGTCCGGCCTCGTTTCGCACGAATACGTCTCACATCCCGGCGAAGCTGGCTTCTCGCGCTTGCCTCACTCTTTGTCGTCGCAGCCGTAGCTTGCGGGTCTGACGACGGCGGTCAGAGCAGCGGCGATGGCATT
>JANQIZ010000356.1 GCA_028281895.1 Dehalococcoidia bacterium | reverse complement strand
ATCGGACCCGGACTTTGATCCGGCTGAGTTCGATCCGCTGGCGACCGTTCCTGTCGATCTCGGCGTTGTCAGCCCGGAGATCCGGGAGGGCGAGATGATCGACGTGCGTTTCACCTGTGATGGGAGCGATGAAGCGCCTGTCATCAGTTGGCAGAGGCCGCCTGATGGCACCGAGGCGGTGGCCCTTGTGATGGACGATCCGGATGCGCCAGGAGGCATCTTCTCCCACTGGGTGGCGTTCAACCTCGACCCTGACGATAACTCGACCGGGGGCGCCGTTCTGGGAGTCAACGATTTCGGAGAGAACGGCTACGGCGGACCCTGCCCGCCAGCCGGTGAGGCGCACGAGTACCGCTTCAGCGTCTTCGCCCTCATAGCCCCGCTCGCGCTTGATGAATCAGCATCGGCGCGAGACGTGCTGTCAGCGATGCGAGGCTCGGTGATAGGCCACGGTGTGCTCAGCGCCGAGTATGCCCGGCAGTAGAGTCCCACACGCTTTTTGCGTGTTTCCCTGCCTTAAACCCGGCGATCTACGAAGCTAGCATCTTGCTGCGCGGGCGTATCCGGTCATGAGACCACTCGATGCCCATGCGCCAAGAGATTGAAAGCCCAAGTCCCGGAGAATACTGATGCCGGTCGGTCGGATCCCATCATTCAGGTCGGCGGCAGCCATCGCTGTCTTCGCCTTTTCCCTGTTCGCGGCTGCCTGTGGTTCTTCGGGAGAGATACCTGAGGCCGACTCGACAGACACGCTCGCTGCGTCACTTGAGGCGGCAGGGATGCGAGTCGATGGGCCAGTCGAGAACGATTTCCTGTCTCGCAGCTACTTCTCCATACCGGGCGTTCAGTTCAATGCAAGCGGCGAGACGGTGCTCGCATACGAGTTCGATGATCCTGAAGAGCTGGCCGCGCAGAGAGCGCTGGTCTCTCCCGACGGCTACGGGATCGGATCGAAGTACATCCAGTGGGTCGTGGGACCGAACTATTACCAGAACGGCAACCTGATCGTTGTCTACGACGGCGACAAGAGCCTGGTGACTGAGACGCTTGCAGCGGCCATGGGCGAGCCATTCGCCGGTGGAAACCCGGCCTAGTCCTGGCCTGACTGCGGACGAAGGTCCGACTAGAGGTCGTACTTGCGAGGTGGATCTCGCCGCGATTCTCGCTCAAAGATCTCAGAGACCTTCCGGACGGCGTCGTCGAGATTGTCTTCCTCATTGACGACCTGGTAGTCGAAATCGTCTGCCTGGGCCATCTCGGCTGCTGCAGCCTTCAGCCTCTGCGCCATATCTTCCTCGGTGTTGACGCCGCGCTCCTTGAGGCGTTTCCTGAGAACCTCCATTGACGGGGGCATCACCATTATCTGAAGCGCCTCTGGAAGCAACTGCCGCAGACGCCGGGCGCCCTGCACATCAACCCTTAGCAGCACGTGCTGCCCCCGGGCCAGCGCGTCGCTTACCTGTTGCTTGGGAACGCCGTAGTAGTTGCCGTAGACCTGCGCCCACTCAAGCAACTCGTCCCTGGCGATCATGTTGATGAAGTCGTCCCGTTCCATGAAGTAGTGGTTGACGCCGTCCTTCTCACCGGGCCGGGCCTCGCGGGTCGTCGCTGTCACAGTGAAATGGTGATCGTGGCCAAGCTCGGCCATGCGT
>JANQIZ010000299.1 GCA_028281895.1 Dehalococcoidia bacterium | reverse complement strand
TCGCCGCGCGCCCTCTGGCCGAGATCCTTCGCCGCCCGGGAGATCTCGACAAGCGACATGTTCTGCGCCCGCATGATCGCGGGCACGATCAGTCCCTCTTCCAGTGCGATGGCCACACCGATGTTGATGTCAGAATGGCCCTCCAGCCGGTCTTCCTTGAACGTCGCATTCCACTTCGGATACTTGACCAGCGCGTTGACTACCGCCTTGAGGATCATGTCGTTCACGGAGACCTTGTCCCCGTACTCAGAGAGCGACTGGTTCAACTGTCCCCGGAAGTGCATCGCATCCGTCATGTCTACGGCATGCGTCACGTAGTAGTGCGGCGCTTCGGTCTTGCTGCGGACCGTCACTCGAGCGATGGCCTTGCGCATGTTGGTCAGAGGAATGTCAGAGCCGTCGACCTCGCGGCGAACGGTCTGCGGCATCACCTGTGCGAAAGCCGGTGATGGCCGGAACCCGAGCACATCGTCCCTGGTGACTCGACCGCCAGGGCCCGTTCCAGGAACCTGGGCGATGTCGAGCCCCTTCTCGGTCGCCAGCCTGCGGGCGATTGGCGATGCCTTGACGCGGCCCGCGCCGTTTGATGCGACTGCCGCTGGCGCGGCTGCAGCCACAGGCTGTGGAGCAGGAGTGGGTTCTGGAGCTGGCTGTGCAGGCGCAGGCTCACTTGCCGCAGGAGCCTCTTCTGCCGGTTCGGGAGCGGGCTCTGCGGCAGGTGCCGCTGCTTCTGTCTCAGGGATCTCGTCATCGGCGTCACCGATGTATGCGATCACCGCGCCAACCTGTACGAGGCTGCCCTCGCTAGCGACCTGCTTGCGCAGCAGGCCATCGCTGTACGCCTCCATCTCGACGACCGTCTTGTCCGTCTCGATCTCCGCGATCTTGTCGCCGCGCTTCACCTCATCGCCTTCGTTCTTCAACCACTTGACGATAGTGCCTTCGGTCATGTCAGCGCCCATCGAGGGCATCGTCACTTCTGTGATCACCGCGGTATCTCCCGGAGATGGATCTCTGCTGTGCCGGAGCGCGTGCGGCGTCCGGCTGAATTTCCTGATGTAGAGGGTACAAGAAACGAGGTGGGCAGCGCGGACCTCGTTCCTGGCCTCAGTTCAGCTATATCGCGATCTGCTCTGCTCCATAGAACGAAGTCGGCATCACAGCGCGCATCGGCGAACGATCCAGGCCAACGATGAGCCGTAAGTCGCGATGATTCGGGCTCTGCACACCTGTACATCCATGAAGGAAAGAAACATAGAATTGGGAGAGAGGCTTCCTCAATCTCCCACACACCCTCTTTTCAACTGGCAACTGGAAGCTCGAGCGTCGTTCTATGGCAGCTCATCATCTGTCAGCAACTCACCAGAGGCATCGCCCGCCCTCAACTGTGGAGCTAGCGTGACGTGCATATCCTCGTGACAGGCTCCAGCGGACTTGTTGGCTCGACACTGGTCGGCAGGCTCCTCCGCGAATCTCATACTGTGACCGCTCTTGTTCGAAATGGCGGAGAAGCAGCGCGTGGCGTTAACGCCGTTTCATGGGATCCGACAGCCGAATCTCTTGATCTTTCTTCGCTTGGCGAGATCGATGCTGTTGTCCACCTTGGTGGAACGCCAATCGCAGGCAAGCGCTGGAACCCGGAATATCTTGCTGAGATCAGGGACTCTCGTGTCCGGAGCACCAGGCTCCTCTCTTCTGCGATCTCGTCTCTTGAAGCGAAGCCGCCTGTGATGGTCGTCGCTTCCGCGATGGGCTACTACGGTGATCGCGGTGATGAGTTGCTAGCCGAAGACAGCGGCCCCGGCGAAGGGTTTCTTTCGGAAGTGGCCGTGGAATGGGAACGCGCTGCTGATCGCGCGCGAGACGCTGGAATCAGAGTCGTGCATACGCGCTTCGGCAATGTTCTCAGCCGGCACGGCGGGATGGTCCCAAGGCTAAAGACCCCGGCGCTTACCGGGGTGAGTGGGCCCATTGGCTCCGGCCGCCAGTGGTGGCCGTGGGTCGCGGTTGAAGACGCTGCCAGAGCCATCACATTCATGTTCGATCAGCCGGAGATTTCGGGGCCTGTGAACGTCGTTGCGCCTGGCATCACCCGGCAGAAAGAGTTCGCAAAGCGGATGGCGCGGTCCCTCAACAGACCGGCATTCATTCCGCTGCCTGCATGGGCGCTGCGACTGATGGTAGGCGGGCTCTCAGTGGAGCTTCTATCGAGCCAGCGTATGACGCCCACGATTCTCGAAAGCAACGGATTCGAATGGCTTGGTCCCGATCTCGAGACCGTCTTTCACCACATCTTCCGAGCGCCTTCGGAGACCGAGTGGCGATAGCCTTTTCCTAGGCTGTGCCCATCATGTCTCGCAGCACGTAGGGCAGCAGGCCTCCGTGACGGTAGTACTCCGCCTCGATCCCGGTGTCGACGCGTGATTTGACCTTGAAGGTCGTCTCTTTGCCGTCGTCCGAGCGAGCGATCACGGTCATCTCCGCACCGGGCTCAACCGAAGTCTCGACTCCCGGGATATCGAACGATTCTTTGCCTGTAAGTCCAAGAGTCTCGGCAGACTCGCCAGGCATGTACTGCAGCGGCAGAACGCCCATTCCGATCAGGTTGGAGCGGTGAATGCGCTCGAAGCTCTCCGCGATCGCGGCGCGCACACCCAACAGCATCGGACCCTTGGCCGCCCAGTCACGAGAGCTTCCCGTCCCGTACTCGCGGCCTGCGAGCACGATCAACGGCGTTCCCTCAGACCTGTACTTCTGTGAGGCATCGAAGATCCGCATCTGCTCGCCGTCTGGGAGATGCTGCGTCCAGTCTCCCTCCTGTCCCGGCGCAAGCAGATTGCGCAGACGGATGTTTCCAAACGTCCCGCGCTCCATCACAAGATGGTTTCCGCGTCGAGAGCCGTAGGAGTTGAACTCCCGGCGTGGCACGTCGCTTGACACAAGGAACTGTCCGGAAGGCGCTGAAGGAGGAATGCTGCCTGCAGGAGAGATGTGATCCGTCGTCACTGAATCGCCAACCATCACCAGCACCCGTGCTCCCTCGATCGACCCTCTGTCGGAAGGCGTCTTGGTGAAGCCATCGAAATACGGAGGTTTCTGGATGTAGGTGGAGCCGGGATCCCAGCCGAACTGCTGTCCGGACGGAGCGTCCAGCGATTGCCACTTCTCAGGGCCGGTGAACGCCTGTCCGTACTGCTCCCGGAACATATCTGCGTTGACCGAATTCGCTACCGTTTCCGCGATCTCCTGCTGCGTTGGCCAGATGTCCTTGAGGTAGACAGGCGAGCCATCAGAGCCGTCGCCGATCGGATCGTTGGCAAGATCAACATCGACACGCCCGGCGAGTGCATAAGCGACTACGAGCATCGGTGATGCAAGGTAGTTGGCCTTCACCTGCGGGTGAACCCGGCCTTCGAAGTTCCGGTTCCCAGACAGCACCGCCGCGGCTACGAGGTCGTGATCGGTGATGGCGTCGGCCACAGGCTGCGGGAGAGGACCAGAGTTGCCGATGCATGTCGTGCAGCCATAGCCAACGGTCTGAAAGCCAAGTGCATCGAGATCATCGTCAAGACCGGCAGCTTCGAGGTAGCGAGTGACCACTGTGGAACCCGGCGCCATCGAGCTCTTCACCCATGGCTTGCGCTCCAGTCCAGCCTCGCGCGCCTTCTTGGCTACAAGACCAGCGCCGAGCATCACGTACGGGTTCGATGTGTTGGTGCAGCTGGTGATGGCTGCGATGACCACCGAGCCGTCTGAGACTTCGCCTGAGCGACCGTCGACCTCGACGGGAATCGCTCCATCAGCAGTGCCATTCGAAGAGCCGTTGTCCGCGGGGAAGAACGAGTGAAAGTTGTCTGAAACCTCTGGAAGCGACACGCGGTCTTGCGGTCGCTTCGGACCGGACATGCTCGGCACAACATCTGCGAGATTGAAGTCCACGTTCACCGAATATTCGGGCGCGTCGTCCGGTGTCAGGAACAGGTGATTCGCCCGGGCATAGGCCTCGGTCAGCTCGACCAGGTCATCGCTGCGGCCCGTTTCCCGCATGTAGCGCAGCGACTGCTCGTCCAGCGGGAAGAAGCCGCAGGTAGCGCCGTACTCAGGAGACATGTTGCCTATCGTCGCTCGGTCAACAAG
>JANQIZ010000296.1 GCA_028281895.1 Dehalococcoidia bacterium | reverse complement strand
TGGTGTAGAAAGCCCAGGTGCGGATGATGTCGTGCGCCTGTGGGCGAATGTCCATCGGGAAGAGCTGGTGCATGCGGTCGCCGCCGTCGCCCCAGCGTGCCACGATCTGCGGTGTCAGCGACGATGTGAACCACGTATCGAAAACGTCCAGCTCGGCCTCGAAACCGCCTGGCTTTCCACGCTGTTCTTCTGTGTAGCCGGGAGCAGGCGTGGCCGTTGGGTCGACAGGCAGCATGTCCTCGGATGCCACAATGTAGCTGACGTAGTCGCGCTCGCCGTGCTCGTTGAGCGGATACCAGATCGGGATAGGCACGCCGAAGTAACGCTGCCGTGAAATAGCCCAGTCCGAGGCGAGGCCATCGGTCCAGTTGGCGTATCGCTTGTGCATGAAGTCGGGACGCCACCGCACATCTTCACCCTTCGACTGCAGCTGGTCCTTCTTGTCCATCAAGCGTACGAACCACTGGCGCGATGTCAGGTACTCGATGGGGTTGTCGCCCTTTTCGTAGTAGCGAACTGGGTGCGTGATCTGCTTCGGCTCACCCTGCAAGGGCGCGCCGATGCCCGTCACAGAGTTTGCCGGGTCCTGCAGCATCTCGACTGTGATGCGCTTCGCCTGGTTGACTCGCCGGCCAACCAGCAGTCCAAAGTTCTCCTTCGCCCTATCCTCGTACCCGGCAGCAGCTTCCCACTCCTCGCCATACTCCATCGGACGCACCCGGCCGTCCCTGTCGAGCATCGCCTTTAGCGCCAGGCCTTCCTCGCGCCACCACTCCACGTCCGTCTGGTCACCGAAAGTACAGACCATCAGGATTCCGGTGCCTTTCTCGGGATCAGCCTTCTCGCTCGGGAATATCGGGACGCGTGAGAAGAACGCCGGCGTGATGGCATGCTTTCCGAATAGACCCTTGAATCGAGGATCGTCCGGGTGAGCCGTCACTCCCACGCACGCGGCAAGCAACTCAGGCCGAGTGGTCGAGATGATGAAGCTCGCAGGCTGGCCGTCCTCGGGATCTTCGACCGCGAACTCGACATCGTGGTACGCGCCCTGCTTCTCCCGGTCCTCCACCTCTGCCTGAGCGACAGCGGTCTGGAAATCGACGTCCCACATGGTCGGAAGCTCAGCCGTGTAGACATGTCCCTTCGAGTCGAGGTCAAGGAAGCTCCGCTGCGCGATTCGACGGCTGCGGTCGTCGATCGTGGCGTACTCCTCGTCCCAGTCGATGGAGTATCCCATCCGGTAGAACAGATCTTTGAACGCCTGCTCGTCCTCTTCGGTCACGAAGTGGCACATGCGGGTGAAGTCTTCCCGTGCGATCGGCAGCGGGTCCTTCATTCGCTCTTTGTGCGGACGCAGCGAGTCGAGCACAGCACGCGGCTTGTTGGTGCCCTGCGCAGCGGCAAGCTCAGGCTCGACTGGATGCTCCGGGTCGCAGCGCACGCCGAAGAAGTTCTGAATGCGGCGCTCAGTCGGCAGGCCGTTGTCGTCCCATCCCATCGGGTAGACGACGTTCCAGCCCGTCATGCGCCTGAAGCGGGCGATGATGTCCTGGTGCGTGTAGGAGAAGATGTGGCCTGGATGCAGCGAACCTGAAGCCGTGGGAGGCGGCGAGTCGATGACGTAGTTGCGCTCACGCGGCTGCTCGTGGTCGTGCCTGTGAATGCCGAGCGAATCCCAGACGCCGCGCCAGTGCGCCTCTCGCTCTGCGATGTCGAAACGCTTGGGAAGATCGCCAAACTCGATCGACCTGACCCTGTCTTTGCTAATCGTCATGACTCTGACTCACCTGTTGCGCCACCGAAGCCTGTTACCCGTTTTCGAGCAACAAAAAACCCGCCCTGCAAAAGGACGGGCTGACCGCGGTGCCACCTTAATTGCCTCTTCGAGCTGTCATCGGAATGACAAGACGAAGAAACCACTCTTTGCCTTAACGTGGCTAACGTCCCGGCCTACTGGCAGACTGCTCTGCCCTGTTCAGCCAGGCCGCTCAGAGACGACTTCCCGATCTCGTAGTCAGCGGCTTGCACCAACCGCCGCTTCTCTTAGACCCGTTGACCGGTACTGCTCCCCATCGCAGCGTTTGCGATATCCATACTCATCGAAGCTAACACGCGCCGATTACAGAATCAATCATGCATCCGGCGCGGCTCTATAGCGATTTCTGACCGGACGTTATGCCGGCAGACAATTGCGAACTGGCCGTTGGAACGAATCTACGAGCCCGCCTGCTCGGCCTTCCATTTGCGATACAGAGCGAACGTCTCGTCGTCCGGCGGGTAGTACTTGCCAGGCGACAGGTTCTCCTCATCCAGCCGGCGCCTGATCCACTCTTCCAGGTCGTCGTACTCAATCGCCTTCTGAGCGATCTCTGCGGCGACCGTGAGCGGAATCACGACCACGCCATCGTCGTCAGCAACGATGTAGTCGCCGGGACGAATCAGGATTCCATCGACAGACACAGCGTCATTGGTCGAATACGGCGTGCCGACGCGTGTGCCCAGGTTCGAGGTCTTGCCGTAGCCCCACAGGCCGATGCCGTAGTCCTTAACTGTGTGCATGTCACGGATGCCGCCATCGGTTACAAGGCCTTCGACGCCTCGCTGCTTCAGGCGCAGGAACTTGATGTCACCGCCAATGGACATCACCTTGTCACGCATCGCCTCCATCACGATCACGTCACCGGGGCCGGCTATCTCGAACGCTGCGTACTCCGGCGACTCCTCACCCTCAGGTTTCTCCGCATCGGCATCAGGCCTCGCCGGAACGAAGCGCACCGTCACCGCCCTGCCAACGAGACGAACGCCGGGATTCATGGTCTGCAGGTTCGGCATGTAGGTGTAGCGAGCGTCGTAGCCGTTGCGCGCCAGCACATCGACAACAGCGGTCGTATTGACCGCCCGCAGGGCGGCCCGAGTCGCCTCGTCAAGAACGTGATCAGGAGTCGGTTGAATGATCGCCAAGTCTGGGTCCCTTGTCTGGGTTGTCTAGGAATCGTATGCCGTCCCGCCAAGTCACGGCTGGAGTCGGGCGATTCTACCCTGAGAAGCGCCTGCAAGCAGAAGTGAGGCGTGGAACTCGCGGAGTAGCTTGGCCGTACACACAGCTAACGTGGGAACGACTACATAGAAGGCGTCATGATCAGAGGCAAGTTTATTGTGCTGGCCGGGTCAACCCTCCTGCTGGCGGGAGTTGCGGTCGTCGCTGCAATCAGTACCGGCAGCGACGATCAGGGCAGTCGCGATAGCGGCGGCGACCATGGTGGCACTACCTTATCTGGATCGAATCAAGCGGCCGTCCCTCAAATAGATTCTGGTGAATCGCCGGTAGCGGAGGTTGCTCCACCAAAGATCGATGATCCGATCAGCGACGCGGAGATGCGTGATCTCCAGACGGTGGCCGAACAAATGGGGATCTCGCTTCAGGCTGCGATCGATCGCTATGCCTGGAACGATAATTTCAGCCTGGCAGCAGCGATGGTTAGTGAGTCTTTTCCTGACTCCTACGCCGGAGCCGAGATCGTGAACGCGAATAGTGCGTGGATCGCTTTCAGAGGCGATGCGCCGCCTGGGGCACTGGAAACGATCGCTATATTTACGGAAAGCCATCCCCACATCACCGTCGACATACGAACGAACTCAGGCCAGTAGCAGTCCTAGCTAAGCTCCACGCTCGGCAAAGCGCTGGATGATGAGCGCCGCCTGCTTCGCGCCAAGCAGGAAGTCGTCGATCGTGATGTTCTCGTTGGGCGCATGGATGTTGTGCGCCGGGTGATCGATGCCAGAAGTGGCGATCGGCATCCCGATATCGTGGCCGAAGTCGTACATCGGGCCAGTTCCCGCCATGTTCGGCGTGATAACCGGCCTGCGGCCATAGATCTCCTCGGCAGTCTCGGCCACCAGCTTCACGAAAGGAGCGTCCATCGCGGTTCGGTACGGGTTCACGCCTCCGATGTAGGTCAGTTCGATGTCTGAGAATCCGTGCCGGTCCAGGTGAGTTCGCAACTTTTCAAAGATGTCCTGCGGCCGCATTTCGGGCACCAGCCGGAAGTCGATCTTTGCGCTGGCTGCCGCTGGCAGGACGGTCTTGAAGCCCTCGCCCTGATAGCCAGAAGTGAGCCCTGCGATGTTCGCTGTTGGCGTTAGGTATAGCTTCCTTCGCAGTGCCTCACCTTCGACTTCATTCACGAACTCTCGCACATCGTAGATCTGGCGCAGCTCTTCCGTCTCGTCAGGCAGCGCGGCGACCGCAGCTTCCTCCTCTTCGCTGAGCGGCGTGATGTCGTCGTAGAACCCGTCGATCAGCACACGATCTCCATCGCCCTTGATCGTCTGCAGTGCATCGAGAAGCCGCCATGCTGCAGATGGCAGCACCGTTGCGAGAGACGAGTGTGCGTCGACCGAGAGGCGGGAGATGCTCAGTTCAACCGTCAGCACGCCCTTCAATCCCAGGTACATGAACGGATCACCGCCGGCGTTGCGGCCTCCGCCTTCCCAGATACAGGCATCTGCAGAAAAGTCCTGGCCCCGCTGTGCGACAAGATCTGGAAGGTTGATCGAGCCTGACTCCTCTTCGCCCTCTGCGAAGAACTTCAGGCCGCATGGCAGACCGCCCCGAACTTCGTTGAAGGCACTGATGGCGGCGATACGGGCAATGATGTTTCCCTTGTCGTCAGACATCCCGCGCCCGTACAGCCTGTCGCCGCGCCTCTCAGGCTTGAACGGGTCCGACTCCCATAGCTCAATGGGATCTGTCGGCTGCACGTCGTAGTGCGTGTAGAACAGCAGCGTCCTGTCTGCCCGCTCGCCACTTGCCGTGCCAAAGACCGACGGCAGACCGCCGTTCGGAACAGGCACGATCTCCGTGTCCAGACCAACCGACTCGAAGATCTCCTTCACCAGCCCCGGCGCTTTGTCGAAGCCCAGCTTCTGCGCCGATATCGACGGCTGGCTCACGAGCCGGAACAGCGTCTCGATATGCTCGTCGACGTGATCTTCGATGTGCTGATAGATGTCTTGCATTGGCAGAAGTTCCCGGGCTCGAATGAGGTGAGCGATGTGGTCTGCCGCAGCATAGTCGTCCGCGTGCCATCACTCAAACGGTTGCTCGATGCAGGCAGAAAACGGCCACGCTCGCAGTTCAAATCCAACTGGGGCATGTGCTATACTTCGGTGCTGGACTCGACCTCATTCCAATGGACGCGGGCACATCCCGCGTCTTGTTGTGTGAGACGAGTCTGCTACACAAACACACTGGACCGGTTTGCCGCGTATCCGCCGGCCTGCCGGACACAGGGGCAGAATTTTGACAACAGCTGAGACTCCGGAGACCGCTGCGAACGAGCAGCAGAACGGTGATCAGCGGCCTCTCGACCTGCGGACGCTATTCGACGCTGGGGTTCACTTTGGTCACCCTTCAAAGCGTTGGAACCCGAAGATGGAGCAGTTCATCTTCGCCAAGCGAGCAAGGTCGCACATCTTCGATCTGGCAAAGACCGTTGAGGCCGTTGAGAAAGCCAAGGCATACCTGACAGACGCCACAGCAGCTGGCGCGCAGGTGCTGATGGTTGGAACCAAAAAGCAGGCGCAGGCCGCCATCCAGGAGCACGCTCTTCGTGCCGGGGCCTGGTACATCAACCAGCGCTGGCTGGGCGGCATGCTCACCAACTTCCAGACCATCCAGCGCCGCATCGAGCGGCTCATATACCTCGAAGACGCTCTTGCTAAGGGGACAGTCGAGACGCAGACCAAACGCGAGTCGCTGCGACTGCAGACAGAGGTCAACCGCCTGAACAAGTTCTTCGGCGGCATCAAAGAGATGGACCGGCTGCCTGACATCCTCTTCATCGTTGACACGCAGAAGGAAGACATCGCTGTTCGTGAAGCGAAGCGCCTCGGAATTCCGATCGTGGCGATCATCGACACGAACAGCAACCCGGAAGATGCGACGTACATCGTTCCCGGAAACGACGACGCCGTAAGGTCTGTCGATCTGCTCACAGCGCATATCGCTGACGCCATCCTTGAAGGTAGGAACCGCCACCGTGCGCTCCGTGACGAGCAGCTGGCGGCAGAGGCCGAGCTAGAGGCACAGGAGGCCGCAGCGAGAGCGGCGGCTCAGGAAAAGGCGGCAGAGCGCGCCGCAGCGGCAGCAGCTGAAAAGCAGAAGCAGGAAGCCGAAGCTGCAGAAGCGGCCAAGGTTGCCGAAGCCGCTGCGCCAGAGGCT
>JANQIZ010000284.1 GCA_028281895.1 Dehalococcoidia bacterium | reverse complement strand
CAGCCAATGGCACATTGGAGTCCTTGGTGGCGCCGAACATGACGGGCTTGTGAGTCTCTTCAGCAGCCTGGATGCCTCTTCGCAGCACTTCGATGGGATCGACATCGCTGCCACGGATCTGTGCGATGTTCAGCGAGATGCCCCAGATGTGTGAGCCGCCTCGCCGAACCGCATCTACACACTCTGTGACGCTCGCTTCATCGAGGCTAAAGAATCGTCCGTCCGGGTTCGACTCGCCATCGGCGCAGAAGTTGATCGCCAGCCTGATGCCGGTCTTTGAGCGTTCGATGGTGTGGCGAATGTACTCGTCCACGTTGCGAGCGCCCGCGTCTCCCTGCGAGAGGACAGTGGTTGAGCCTCCCGGAAGCAGATGCGCATCGGGGTCTACTCCGAAACGGGAGCCTGCCAGTGCCGGATGAGCGTGCAGGTCGACCAGTCCGGGCAGCAGCAGGCCGTCGCTGATCTCGATGGTCCGCTTTGCAGACGGCGATGGAGCGGAGGGATCGGTTCCAACGTGCGAAATTCTGTCGCCGGTTATGCCGACTGTCGCCGGACCATGGATGCTGCTCGCGGGGCAGACGAGCGTCGATGCCTTGATGAGTATGTCGTGTTCAGCCACAGATCATGCTCCAGGGCACGATAGCCATTCGGTGCTCTTCGACTAGGCCTGCGATCGGGCAGTCGATCCTGCGCGGGTGATCAGCAGGTTGCCAAACGTGTCGGTCTCAACTTCCCAGTCTGCCGGAACTATCGTGGTGCAGTCGTTCTCCTCGATGACAGCCGGACCGCTGAAGCTGCTGTCAGGAGGAATCAGCGAGCGGTCGAACACAGGCGTCTCGACGAACCCTTCGCTCTCCTGGAAGTAGACCTGCCGGGTGCGCTTGATGGCGGCACCGGCGTCTCCTTCATCCGCTGGCAACTCGCGCATCTTCGGATTCTGTATTCGACCCACCGCAGTCGAGCGGAGGTTCACGATCTCAACAGGCTCGTCATCGACGCGGAAGCCGTATGCTTGCTCATGTGCTGTGTGGAAGCTGCTCACGATCTGCGCTAGAGCGTTGGTGTCGATAGCTCCCTCAGCCGCAGGTATCGAGAGCTCGAAGCTCTGGCCGTAGTAGCGCATCTCGAGCCATCGCTCGAAGGCGTTGTCTGAGGCCGCCGTTGCCGCGCCGGCAAGCTGCTGGCTGCCATTCTTCTCCATCCGCAGGAAGGCCTCTTCCAGAGCTGAAGCGTCAACAGAGTCGGTCCGCTCGATCACTGTCGTCGTGCTCTCCAGCCGAATATCGGTCGAGAGCAGGCCCATGGCAGATGCGGTGCCAGGCTCAAGCGGGATCAGTACCCTGTCGACACCGATCTCTTCGGCGATTCGCACCGCGTGGGCAGGACCGGCGCCACCGAATCCCATCATCACGAAATCACGAGGGTCGTGGCCGCGCTGGACCGACACGAGGCGCAGCGCATTGACCATTGCCGCCGTAGCGATCTCGATGATCCCGAGCGCGGCTCGCTCGACGGTCACCCCCAGCTTCGATGCGCAGTGCTTTTCGATAGCGTTGCGGGCAGCATCGACATCAAGCTTGATCTCACCACCTGCGAAGAACTCGGGATCCAGTCGGCCCAGAACTAAGTTCGCATCGGTGATAGTCGGCTCCTTGCCACCGAGCCCATAGCAGGCCGGCCCGGGACTTGCGCCTGCGCTATGCGGACCGACTCGCAACGCGCCACCGGAGTCGACCCAGCCGATGGAGCCGCCGCCCGCGCCGACCTCGACGAGATCGACCACTGGCGTCCTCACCGGGTAGCCGGAAGCGCCGCCGAATGCGCCCGCGCCGCTCTGGGCAGTGCCGCCAACCGTGTAGTCCTTGGTGATCGACGGACGGCCATCGCGGATCAGTGAAGCCTTTGCGGTCGTCCCGCCCATGTCGAACGAGATCACATCGCGATGCCCGAGCGCTGAGCCGATAGCCGCCGCTGCCACTGAGCCTGCGGCAGGGCCAGACTCGACCATGAAGACCGGTGAGTCGGTGGCCGCTGCTGACGGATAGACGCCGCCGTTCGACTGCATGACGAGCAGGTCACGGTCTAGGTCAGCGGCGGAGAGCCTTGACTCGATGGTCTCCAGGTACTTGCCGACTATCGGACGAACGCCTGCGTTGATAACGGTTGTGCTGGCGCGGAAGTACTCCCGGAATTCGGGGACGACGGATGACGATAACGAGACGCTGACGCCGGGCAGTTCTTCCGCCAGGATCTCGCCGACTCGCCGCTCATGATCGGGGTTCCGATACGAGTGGAGCAGGCAGACCGCTACAGAGGAGATGCCTTGCGATGCGATCTCGGTTGCAACAGAGCGCACGGAGCCTTCATCCAGCTCCTCGACCACCGAACCGTCTGCGGCGAGCCGTTCGCTCACTTCGAAGCAGAGCCTGCGAGGAACGAGTGGCTCTGGCTTCTCGAACTGCAGGTCGTAGAGCGAGGGGCGGATCTGCCGCGCGATTTCCAGCATGTCGCGAAAGCCGTGCGTCGTGATGAACGCAGTCGGCACCGTCTTGCCCTCGATGATGGCGTTGGTGGCGACGGTTGTGGCGTGAACTAGGCGGTCGGTCTCGGAGCGGTCGATGTCCTGCGATGCCAGGCGTTCCACGGCGCTTATGAAGCCGCGTGACGGATCATCCGGCGTTGTCAGCACCTTCGAGGTCCGCACCTCTCCGGTCACTGCGTCGATCAGTGTTCCATCCGTGAATGTGCCGCCGATATCGACGCCGATCCTGAAGCGGCGGCTCATTGTGCGCTCCTTAGCTGCCGGGTCTCGGCTTCATCAATAGCGCCCGCGTCTGTGTCGACCGCCACCTTGTATATGTCTCTTGCCCGAAGAGTGCTGATCTTGCCATTGAGCACATCCTTGAGCACGTTTTCAGGATCCCTTCGCTCTGGCGGACCGTAGCCTCCGCCGCCGGGCGTCTGGAAACTCACCGTGTCGCCAGCCGCAACATCGACGACGCACTTGGAGGTCAGCTCTCGCAGATCGCTGGTGCCGCCGTCCGGGTTGAGGATGTAGTACGCCTTTCTCCCTTCCTCTCCACCGAAGAGGCCGTGCGGACCGGCGTGATCCCGGTCAGAGAGCACTGTGAACGTGGCTGGAACCTCTGGAAAGTGGTAGTCCCTGCGCAGGCCAAGTCCGCCTCTGTACTCACCAGGACCTTCTGAATTCTCGATCAGAGAGAGTCTGGAGATGCGCATAGGGAAGTGCGTCTCGATCTCCTCAACCGGAGCGTTCTCAGTGTTCTGCCCGTGCTGCTGAACGGCATCCGGGCCGTCCTTGTCTGACCGCGCTCCGTAGCCGCCGGCAAGCGCTTCGTAGTTGCAGTGGTACTCGCCGTTTCGTGGATCGATCACACCGAATCCGGCCTGCGCCATCATGGCTTTGCATCCTGCTGCGACCTCGTCCGGCATGCTGATCGAGAGCGCCTTGAACATGAGATCGTTGAGCCTGACCTGCGTCTCCCACCCACCGACTATCGGCGCTGGATGCCGGGCATTCACCACCGTTCCCTCCGGCGCGATGAGCTGGATGTGGCGGTAGAAGCCTTCGTTCACCGGCATATCTGCGTCCATGAGCGCACGGAGCGTGTATGCGCATGCAGCGAAGGTCATGGCGTAGGAGGAGTTGACTGGAGCACGCCGCTGCGGATCGCAACCGGTCATATCGAAGAGAACGGAATCGTCCGAGATGGTGATGGCGAGCTGGAGATTGACGACTTCGTCTGAGAAGCCATCGAAGTCGACAAAGCCTTCCGCCTCGTAGCGTCCGTTCGGCAGTTTCGCGATGTTCGCCAGCGCCCGGCGCGATGTGTACTCGATCACGCCGTCGATGTGCGCCTGCATCTCTGCGGAGCCGTGCGTATCGAACAGCTCACTCATTCGCTTCGCGCCTGTGCTGTTCGCCGCCACCTGCGCCCTGAAGTCACCAGCAGTCACACGCTTCGACCTGATCTGGGCGAGGATGAGCCTGAACACGTCGTCATCGATCTCACCGCCTCGCACCAGCTTGACCGGTGGGATGATGATCCCTTC
The DNA here is from genome assembly GCA_028281895.1 of Dehalococcoidia bacterium. GTDB lineage: Bacteria > Chloroflexota > Dehalococcoidia > Lucifugimonadales > Lucifugimonadaceae > JAJCYX01. The sequence continues at coordinate 3,704 of JANQIZ010000284.1, read as the reverse complement.
CTGGAATATCTCCCTGAACGGCCCGATGCTCGCCGGCGCGCCGCCGCCAACATCGACGTGGTGGGCGAGAGAGGCGACGTAGCCGATGAGCGCGTCTCCGTGATGAACCGGACCCAGCACCGTCACATCGTTGAGATGGCTCCCACCGCTGTAAGGGTCGTTGACAACGAGCATGTCGCCGGGCGCCAGGTTGCCGGCTCCGTATGTCTCAACAGCCTGTGGGATCAGCCGCACGAATGAGCCGAGGTGGACCGGCTGTGTGAAGGCCTGTGCGACAGGGCGAAGGTTCTTGTCGAAGAAGGCGCATGAGAAGTCCTGGCGAGTCTTGACGTTCGTCGAGTAGGCGCTGCGTCTCAGCGCTGCCGCCATCTCCTCAGCCACCTGCGTCAATGCGCTGCGGATCACCTCGGACTTGATCGGATCGCTGGCGGTTGTCATTGCTTAGCGTTGAACTCTCTTCTTTGCGCTGGATGGCTGTGGACGGACACGGGCGATCTGCATTCGCCTGTGATGTCCGTGGTGGCTTGACGTGCGCATGATGCGCCATGCAGAGAGGTGAGACAACTGCGGGATTTGGTTCGCGCGTCGCGTCAGGCGGGAGTTGAGCCAAGAAGCGAATAGGGCAGCGTGCGTGGCGCGGTTTCCGCATCAACGCGTCAAGGAGAAAAATGAGCCAGGACGCCAATCGGGGCAATTGGGGGAGTTAGGCGCGGGTCGACTCGGATTAGCGCGTGTCGAAAGAGCTACGTGCGACGATCACCGCTAGCATCAAAGACCAGAAACGCGAACAGGCAGCTTGCTCAGGCGGGCAGATGACTAGCCGGCGGCGGCGCTGGTTTGAGGCTTGTGCTGGGCCACCAGGTCTTTGACGAGCGCCACAGACTCGTGGAGGTCGTTGGTGTACAGCCTGTAGCACTCTGCTGCCTGCAGTACATTCGAGAGAATCATGAAGCCTTCTGGGCCCAGCCTCTTCCAGTTCATGGATCGCCTGGCGAACTGCCGCATTGCCTGCGCCTTCTCGATCGGCTTCACTTTGGCTGATCGGCCCTCTTTGTACTTGGGCAGAATCACCAGCTTGATGTCGACAGCGGAGGAGAGATCGGTAGGAGGCTGGAAGATGGGCGCCATGAGGTGACGGAACGTATTTCCGTTGGGACGCTTGTACATTCGCTCACGCGAACTCGGGAACGTCCTCAGGATCGTGTCCCATCCGCCAGGCTTGAGCGTGATCGCCTTGGGATAGGGCAGGAGCTTCTGCGACTCCGTCATGATCCCAACTTCGTCCGAGTAGTAGGTGAATCCAGAGAGGGCAAGCGCTGCCACCAGCGTGCTCTTGCCTGATTTCGAGCTTGCAGGCAACAGGATTCCCACACCGTCCTTCTCAGCGGCTGCGGCATGAACGAGTGAGTAGGGCGTTTCAAGTCCCAGAGCCGCTTCACGAAGGAGGCAGCGTTCAAGGAACCACTGCATCCTGCTCAGTGAGTGGTTCTCGAAGACCAGTTCGCCATTTCGGGTCACCCGGTGCTCGCGCTCGCGCTTCTTGTTAACGCGATCGACAGATATCTGGAACACCGTGCTGCGCACCGGCGCATTCGTCCATGCAAGCGGCTCAAACCTGGCTGCTGGAACGAGAAAGTGCAGCCAGCGCGTGAACTCAGGGTCATCGCACTCGAAGCGAACCTCGGCTCCGTAGGCGTTCAACGACAGAATGGCTGGCTTTTCGGCTGAGGCAAGCACCTCCGGTTCAGCGACCATTAGCTCTTTGCCTCAAGCATCTTGTGCTCTATGAAGTTGTTCAGCGCCTCAAGCACATCAGCCCGCACCTCTTCGGCATCCATCTCGTAGACAATCGCCACGTCCTGGATCACCTGATCTACGGTGCGGCTGCCGTCAGTGAGGTTGAAGACGACGGATGCCTGCTCGTTGAGGATGAAGACCTGGTCTTTAGGGATATCGAATGCAACCACGCCGCCTTCAAGCGTAGTTGGCATGAAGCGGTCCGTTGGAGCCAGCAGCACGTCGCCCTTCAGGTGATTCGGCGGGGAGGCGGAGTCTGCCTTGCTGCTGCCAGTTCTAGACGATTCGCGGTACTCGAAAACCATATTGCTGAAAACTCGGCTGATTCGGTGGGATGCTCGTTATCTTAACGACACTACCGAAAAGCGAGTTAGGTGAATACAGCAATCGGACCACCGTGCTTAACCATAGGGCTCATGCAGTTCGGAAACAGCATGAGCCCTATTGAGATGGTCAAAATCTTCTTTGGGAAACGGCGGTTAGTCGTTGCCGGATGAAGAAGAGGAGGAAGAAGGCTCCGTGTCGACCGAGGTCTCCGAGTTGCCAGACGTGGTGGTCTCACCGTCGTTCGACGTCACACTCGTGGTTGAGCTCGTCGTGGTCGACGTGGCTGAGTCGCCAGATGTCGTGGTCTTCCCGTCGTTCGACGTCGAACTCGTGGTCGAGCTTGTCGTGGTTGTCGTACCCGAGTTTCCAGACGTCGTGGTCTTTCCGTCGTGCGACGTCACGCTCGTGGTCGAACTGGTCGTGCTGGACGTGGCTGAGTTACCAGACGTGGTGGTCATACCGTCGTTCGACGTCTTGCTGGTCGTCGAATCCGTCGTGGTGGTCGTGGCTGAGTTGCCAGACGTCGTGGTCTTACCGTCGTTGGTCGTCACGCTGGTGGTTGAGCTGGTCTTAACACGAGGGGCAGGCGTTGCCTGGTCCCATCCTGTGGCAGCTGCTACCCGGGTCATTCCGGGAATTGACCACGCAGCAATCGTGATGCCTGCCAGTGCTCCACCCTTGACCAGGAAGTCTCGACGGCTAACGTGAGACTTAGCTCCGTCGATCACGCTCTGATCGTCAGGACGCTGCTCGTTGTTGTTGTCGATTGCCACTCCGGCTCTCCTCGAATTGTGCGCGAGACGCGCCACATCAATGTCAAACATTCATGCCGGGAGCAAGGGATTCTAGCCGCGGGTTGCGGCAAGCGCAAATGGGATTATTGACCAAATGGCTCACTTTTTCTCATTTAGGTACGCAGATTCACCGGTCTAACGACCTATCAGCAGGTGGCGACAAAGTACTGATCGACAAGTTACTTGCATACTGAGCTGCAGAAGGGGAAGACAACGGCCAGGAACGAAGTGGCGCTTCCCGCCGCATCTCGCATTGTTCACCGAAATGAATTCCGCCCCGCTTTTGTGTGCAGCGCGATGCGACGGTTAGTTGAGTGGTCGATTTCCCGTTGATCTAGCTGCCCTGCAGGATCGTAAGACCTTGCAACACTTGCACCGCTTCTGCCGCAGTCATCTCGGCAGCGAGATCGATTCCCCTAAGTTGAGGAAATACCTCGTCAGCGGCCACAATCTGGCGGAAATCGGGGTCCGTAATGTTGAGGATCTCAATCTCCGGGTTGTCGACCCACCACGATCGATCAAGGATGAGCCACTCACCTCCGGCTTCAATGACACTGCCACGGGCCAGATGAGGCGAAAGCTCCGCTCGCACCGTTCCAGACTCGTCCAGCAGATAGAGAATAGGGATTCCGCCGCCGGGGTCGGAGGCCATCACAGCGAGGCAGCCGGATTCTTGCAGCCATTCCGTCAGGACCAGCGGCTGAGTTCCCTCAAACGGAACCTCGAACACCCCTGCAGCGCTTTCACCGTGCGCTGAAATCACGACCAGCCAGCTGGATAGCACAG
>JANQIZ010000239.1 GCA_028281895.1 Dehalococcoidia bacterium | reverse complement strand
CTGGTAGTCATGAATCCAGATCAGATCATCCGGAGTCGCAACCTCTGCGACAGCGTCAGCGAACTGCTCGTTGACCCGCCTGTAAGCCTCGAAATGTTCAGGCCGAAACTCGCATCTTTCCACGAAGTAATGAAATAGCGGCCAGAGCGCGCCGTTCGAGTAGCCCTCGTAGTAGTCACGATAGTCGCGGCTTGGCACATGAACAGGCAGCAACCGGCGGTTGCGAAGCTCATCCATGGTCTCGTCAGTTGGAGTCTCACCCGGATAGCCAACCCAGACGCCTTCGCTCTTCTCATGAAGCGGTGCGAGGCCGGTGACGAGGCCACCGGATGACATGTTGAGTCTTTGCTGGGATCCGCGCCTGGCACGAGTGATAGTGACTGGCAGACGGTTTGATGCGAGGACGACTCTCGACACGTGTCACCGTGGGATTCTGAAGGTGCAATCGTGATTCCGGTCAGAGGAGCCCGGACACACGATCCGAGCCTAACACAGAGACTCTCAACTTCTGATGAAATCCCGGTTCTCTCCACAGTGGGAAGCATCCAACCTTGTTGAGGGATTCCCACCGGGGTTCACAAAGAGCAGGCAAGCACTGTAGCGTCGGCACGCAGCAAGCTTGTGTCTCTGCCTGATGTGAATTGGATCTGAACAGTACGAAGCTGCACCTGTATGGCATACAAACGGCTGGAAGAATACGGCCTGATCGGCAATATGAAATCGGCGGCGCTCGTCAGCAGAGACGGCTCGGTCGACTGGCTGTGCATGCCAGATTTTGATTCGCCATCGGTTTTTGCGGCCATTCTCGATGACGAAAAAGGGGGAAGGTTTTCGGTCACGTCAGAAGACGCCCATGACCGGAGGCAGATCTACTTCCCGGAAACCAATGTCCTCACAACGCGCTTCGGCGGCACAGACTCCGTCGCGCAGATCACCGATTTCATGCCCGTCTCACCGCGCGCCCACTCTGCCGTAGCGTTCGGTGGCCACAGCGCTTCTCACAACGAACCGCGTAGCGACAGGCGTCTGATTCGCTACGTGCAAGGTGTGATGGGGGAGACCCGCATCAAGCTCGAATGCACTCCGCGCTTCAACTACGGCAGAACTCCGCACACGGTGGAGATGACAGATTCTGGAGTTATCTTCAGGGCTGACACCGGAGAGCGCCTCAGCCTTTCTCTGGACTGCGAATTCTCAATGCGAGACGGCGGCGTAGTCGCCGAATTCACGCTTGGCCCGCAGGAAGCGATCACGCTATCGCTGGAGTGGCTCGAAGAGACAGACCGGCCACCCGAAATCCTCTCATCCCAGCAGGGAGAGGAACTGTTCCACGAAACTGTGGACTACTGGCGCCAGTGGGTCTCTCGATGCGAGTACAGCGGCCGATGGCGCGAGCAGGTGATCCGATCGCTGCTAACCCTGAAGCTGCTCACCTATAGCCCAACCGGCGCAATCATCGCTGCGCCAACAACATCGCTTCCCGAAGAGATCGGTGGTGGGCGGAACTGGGACTATCGGTATTGCTGGATCAGGGACTCCGCTCTGACCTTGCAGGCATTTATGCGCACCGGCTACATAGAAGAGGCCAGAATGTTCATGCGCTGGCTTGGTGAGCGGTGTCGCATGACCGAAGCCAATGAGCACCCGCTGCAGATCATGTACGGGATCAGAGGCGAGAAAGAGCTGACCGAATCTGAGCTGGATCACCTCGACGGTTACCACAGCTCCAGGCCAGTGCGCATCGGCAATGCGGCGCACAGTCAGCTTCAGCTCGACATGTATGGCGAGTTGCTTGAAGCCGTCTACGTCTACAACCGCCACGCCTACCCGATCTCTTACGACCTCTGGCGGTCGCTGAAAGACATCCTGGACTGGGTGGCGATGAACTGGCGGACTCCTGACGAGGGCATCTGGGAGGTACGCGGCGGACCTCGACAGTTCGTTCATTCGAAGCTCATGGCCTGGAACGCTCTTGCGAAGGGATTGAAGCTGGCGGATGAACGCTCGCTGCCGGCCTCACGTGAGATGTGGATTAACGCCAGGGATGCGATCCTGGAAGAGATCATGCAGCAGGGCTGGAACGAAGAGCTGCAGAGCTTCGTCCAGAGCTACGGCTCCGATGTACTCGACGCTTCGCTGCTTCAACTACTCAACATCGGAGCGCTGTCACCGCGCGATCCGCGGATGATTACAACGGTAGCCCAGGTAGAGCAGCGCCTGACTCGCGACAGCCTCGTGTATCGATACGATCCAGAGGCATCGCCGGACGGTCTCGACGGCAAGGAAGGCACATTTGCCATGTGCACCTTCTGGCTGGTCGAATCGTTCACTCGGATGGGCCGGCTGGAGGATGCGCGGTTCCTGTTCGAACGCATGCTCGGATACGCGTCACCGCTCGGGCTATACGCAGAAGAGACAGGCCCCACTGGTGATCTGCTCGGAAACTTCCCTCAGGCATTCACTCACCTGGCCTTGATCAACTCGGCATTCATTCTCAACCGGGCGCTCGACCGAGGCCGCTAACCCAGCCGCTCACTCGCAGCCCCGTATACTCCGCAGTCTCAACTAAGCACTACTGCTGGAGCGACGAATGACCACGAGCTCATACCCGGGGCACGACACGAAAGACGTCACGCCTGCCGAAGTCCTCGGAACTGAACCCGGGACCGCCAACTTCGAGATCCGAACCCACGCGGATGGTCCCACCGGAACGGTTCCATTCACGCCCGAGTTCCTGGTAGACGAGCCGAGCGGCAACCATTTCGGCATGAGCCAGAACGCGGGGATGGGCTGGAACCCTTCCGAGCTGCTGCGCAAGCAGTTCATCATCCTTTCGACCGCGGGTGGAATTCGCGAAGAGGATGGAAGTCCGGTGGCGCTTGGCCTGCACACGGGTCACTTCGAGCTTTCGTCGCTGGTCAAGTCGGCTGCCAACGAGCTCAGGAGCCTGCGCTCCGTTCCATTCGCTGTGTTCTGCTCCGATCCCTGCGACGGACGAACCCAGGGAACGACCGGCATGCTGGACAGCCTGCCGTATCGCAACGATGCAGCGCAGGTCTTTCGCAGGCAGGCTCGCTCATTGCCCACCGCGAAGGGCGTGCTTGGCATCGCATCGTGCGACAAGGGTCTGCCAGCGATGATGATGGCCCTTGCTGGCCTGCGCGATCGGCCGGTGGCGATCGTTCCGGGTGGTGTCACACTCGCCCCATCCCACGGCGAAGACGCAGGACAGATACAGTCGATCGGAGCACGATTCGCCCAGGGTGAAGTGACGCTCGAGTACGCGCAGGATGTCGGCTGCAGAGCCTGTGCATCACCCGGGGGCGGCTGCCAGTTCCTTGGCACTGCGGGAACCTCGCAGGTGGTCTCAGAAGCTCTTGGACTTGCGATTACGCACGGAGCGCTCTCGCCATCAGGCACCCCGGCATGGCTCGACATCGCGAAACGTACAGCGCGTGCCCTGGTGGCGATGGAGAAACGCGGCGTCACATCGAATGACATCCTGACCGATAAAGCGTTCCAGAACGCGATGGTCGTCCACGCCGCGTGCGGAGGATCTACCAACCTGCTACTGCACACTCCGGCCATCGCTCACGCTGCCGGACGCAAGAGGATGACGGTCGAAGACTGGACCGCTATCAACACCCAGGTTCCGCGGCTGGTCGACGTACTGCCGAACGGTCCTGTGGGACATCCAACCGCCCAGTTCTACGCGGCTGGAGGCGTTCCAGAGGTGATGCTGCATCTTCGCAAGCTCGGGATGCTAAACACCGATGTGCTTACCGCTACGGGCCAGACGCTTGGCGAGAACCTTGATTGGTGGGAGGACTCCGAAAGACGCGTCGAGGTTCGCCGCTACCTCAAGGAGGTGGACGGGGTTGATCCTGATGATGTGGTCAACTCTCCCGAACGTGCGAAATCCAAGGGTCTGACCTCAACCGTCTCTTTCCCGCGCGGCAACCTCGCTCCTGAGGGCTCTGTAATCAAGAGCACAGCTATCGATCCAACTGTGGTCGATGAAGACGGCGTGTATCGAAACACCGGCAAAGCCCGGGTCTTCCGGTCAGAGCGCGATGCCATTCGCGCCATCAAGTCCCGAGAAGAGAACGAGAAGATCAAGGCTGGCGACATCATGGTGCTCACCTGCGGAGGCCCTATGGGCACCGGTATGGAAGAGGTGTACCAGATCACCGCAGCGTTGAAGCACCTTTCCTATGGCAAGCACGTGGCGTTGATAACCGATGCGCGATTCTCCGGAGTATCGACAGGAGCCTGCATCGGTCACGTCGGTCCTGAGGCTCTGGCTGGCGGTCCCATTGGCCGGGTCCAGGAAGGCGACACGATCGAGATAGTCATCAACCGAAATACGCTCGAAGGCTCGATCAACCTGGTCGGACGCGAAGGAAATGTCGAAAGCGCCGAGTGGGGCACAGCGGAGCTCGATCGCCGGGCGGAACCGTCAGACCTCGCGCCTCATCCTCAGTTGCCGGACGACTCCCGGCTCTGGGCCGCACTGCAGGGCGTGTCCGGAGGAACCTGGGGCGGCTGCGTCTACGATGTCGACGAGATAGTCGCAACGCTCGAGGCTGGAAAGAAGGCTCTGGGCAAGGACTAAGCGCTGCTCGTGACGGAGGCCATCTCGATCAGCCCATTCAATTGCTGACGAGTTCCGATAGCCACGAGAACGTCGCTCGCGTTGAGCACTGTGCCTGGTGTTGCCAGCACTGTGACTGCGCCGCCGTGCTTCCTGATGCCAACTATATTGGCGCTGGTCCGCTGGATAAGGCCGGTCTCGCTGAGCGTCATCTCATCGAATGGTGACGTCTCTGGCAGCCTCACCATATCCATCTCAACCTCGACGTCGTGATCGGTCAGCACCACTTCCAGGAACTCGGCCACTTCCGGCCTCACGACCATGTTCGCGAGTCGATGCCCAGCGATTCGGTGGATAGACAGAACGCGATCAGCGCCGGCCGCGCGCAGCTTTGATGCGCTGTCTTCGTGTTCAGCACGGGCCACGATGTTTAGCTCAGGGTTGAGCGCTCGCGCGGACAGTACCGCCATTAGAACCGAGGCATCAGGTGCCACTGCAGCCACCAGTCCGGCGGCACGCTCGATCCCAGCCTGCCTAAGAGTCTCGTCATTGCCTGAGTCGCCGAGAATGGCTGGAACGCCACGCTCGATCGCCAGTGCCACGTTCTCTTCCTGGAAGTCAACAACAACAACTTCCCGCGCGGAGTGAGTCAACTCCGAAACCACTCGCTCTCCCGTTCGGCCGTAGCCGCAAACAACGTAGTGACCCGTCATGCCGCCAATCTGTCTGTTCATACGTCTCTGTCCAATAGTCTGGCGAAGCTCTCCGGAAAACAGGTACTCGGCAATTACACCGCCAACGTAAAAGATTGTGCCCACACCGAAAAACACCACGAAGATGTTGAGCACCCTGCCGCCGGTTCCAAGTGGCACAGTCTCGGTGTACCCAACAGTCGTCACCGTGATCAGCGTCATGTACAGCGACTCGAACCAGCCGGCGTCCTCGACCAGCACGAATCCGAGAGTGCCGCTGAAAACCACTGAAAGGGCAGCGATGACGCCGATCACAAGCCGCCGCTGGGTGCGCGGCGCAGAGCCGTCTCCCAGGCGCGTCACATCGAGGATGCGATCTGCGACATCCTCGATGAAGTCGTGCGGCTGTGTGCTGAGTGGCTCTCTGTTGGTCATGTCCTGGCCAGGTCGATTCTACTTGGATGCCTGACATTCAACACGGAGAGGATGTGTGTAGAAAAAGAGAGGCGCAGACTGGTTATCTGCGCCTCTAATGGATCGTTTTAACTGGAGCTGCAACTGATCAGGCTACTGCAGCTCCCTCCTCAGCAGCCTCAGCGGCCCGCTGCTCCTTGAACTGCACATGCAGTTGCTTAAGGTGCTCGATGGCCGTCTGGCCATCCGGAACGTCTCGCATAAGGCCGCAGTTGAGGCACTGAAGGTACTCCGACCACGGGTCGGTGTTGTGCTCAACGGTGCCGGTAAGGCACTTGGGGCAGGCCTTGAAGTAAAGCATCTCGATGTCTCCTATCGATCTTACGAACGGCTACATTGTCATCTGTCATCGTCAAGATTCGATGTAGAGACGATGAAGGGATTGTCAATGTTCCAACCGTCACGTATTGAGATGCATTCTCAGGAGATGAGATGCAAGAAGACCGGAAGTTTCGAGGCAGTGAAGGGCTGAGCTACACGAACGCCTGGTGGTTGAGCTTGATCACGTTGCCGGACTGGACAACGGTAGATGCAATGCCCAGATCCCTGATGTTGGCGCCGGGATCTCCATCGAACGCCGCGAGATCTGCGATCAGCCCCGGCTTGATCTTGCCGACTATGTCGCCAACCCTCAGCGCTTCGGCAGTGTCTGCAGTCGCCGCTCGTATCGCCCGCCAGTTGGGCCAGCCCAGCCACTCCACAAATGCCCAGGCGTTTGCGCCGGTGAGATCGTGGCGAGCATGAACCATTCCCATGTCCAGGCCGGAAGTGAAACGAATCCCTGCCTCGTCCATCTTCGATAGCGCTTCGACGTGCTCTTCACGGGAGATCATCCGCTCCGTAACCGCCCAGTGAATCGGGGCGCCAGGCAATCCTCGCTGCTCGACTGCTTCCTCGCCCAGCAGGGCGTGGCCAATCGTCGGGTCCACCCACTGGCCCTGGTCAGCCATGCGCTTAACCACATCAGGCCTGTACTCCAGCCCCGCTGTCGGGTCGGAACTCTGCCAGCGGGCGTGAATCAGGTGATGAATACCGGCCTCAACGCAGTTCTGTACACCGTCTGCTGCAAGTGTGTGAGCGACGATCTGCACGCCTGAACGCTCAGCCTCCTCGACCGCTGCTCGCAGCGTTTCGGCTGAGTACTGCGGCCGCCTGGGATTGGCTGTCGGCGTGAAGTTTCCGCCCGTCGCCATCATCTTGATCACATCTGCGCCCTGACGAACCTGGTTGCGCACTGCCGAAACGACCTGCTCAGTCGTATCGGCCTGAGTTCCGAAGAACCAGCAGTGGCCCGCAGTGATCGTGATCGGTGTTCCTGCGACTAGCATGCGCGGTCCGGGGATCGCGCCTGAGCGAACCGCCTCGCGCACCGGGAACGCCACCTCGTTGCGCGAACCAAGATCGCGCAGAGTGGTCGTGCCGCCGAGAATCGCCTGGCGCATCGCGTTGACCGCGCGCATCGTCAGCCTCTGGTTGTCTTCAGTCAGCGCCAGTCGTTGTGCATCAGGGGTTGCTGAGCAGTGCATGTGGCAGTGGGCGTCGACAAGCCCTGGCAGCAGCGAAACGTCGCCCAGTTCGTGGACGGTCGCAGTTTCGGCAATGCCCGATGGCAGCTGGCCACGCGGAACCACGGAGTCGATCCTGTCACCTACAACGACTACTGCATGATCTTCCAGCCAGCCGTCTAGCGCCTCGTTCGCCACTCTCGATGCAATAAAGACACTGCGATTGTTGTCCGTCGGCTGCATGCCGGTTCCTTCCTGCTGCCCGCGTCAGTCTCGGTAGTTGATCTCGAACGCCCCGTCTGTGATGAAGATGCCGACTACATCCGCATCTTCGGTCGCTCCGTGCTCCATCACCTGACCCTCGGGGAACCAGACCCACGTTCCTGGTCCGTACTCACCGCGATGGGTCCGCAGCGTACCCTCAAGAACGAAGATGCCATGGCCGCACGGATGCGTGTGCTCAGGGTTCATTACCCCTTTCGGATACCGGATCATCCTGATCTCGGTCTCAGTCCGCGGGTCTTTCCGCAGCATCAGGCGGCCAAGGTCAACACCCAGCTTCGGGTTGAAGCTGGCCTCCCATGCGGTGCTATTCACATCGACGGCATAGTAGTCGTCAGCCGATGGATCGAATGTTGTCATTCTGCGAGCGCCTTCCAGTATCTGCGGCCTTCCCAGGTGATGATTCGTCCCCATCCGGGGTAGCTCAAGTGTGAGCCAATGACAGTCGCGTCTTCTTCGACGGCTTTCTCAATGATGCTTCGTCGCGCATCACGCCCCATCGCCGCATCCCAGTCCGGTGTGTAGAGCCACTCCGTCTCCGTGACCTGCATCGGCGAACCTGCGATATCCCCAATAAGAAGAGCACGCTCGTTCTGCGACGAGATGAGCAGGCTCATGTGACCAGGCGTGTGGCCAGGAGTGTGATAAGCCTCGATGCCAGGAGCGAGCTGTGTTGTGTCGTTCATCAGATCAAGCAATCCCAGCTTCTCTACCGGTAGAACGCTGCGGATCATCGCTTCCGCCCGCGGGCCAGACATCATCTCGGCCGATGAGAAGTGATTCCAGTCATGCTCGTGGACACTGTACCTTGCGTTTGGGAACGCCGGCTGAAGGGGATCGCGGTCCTCCCTCATGTTCCAGCCAACGTGGTCTCCGTGCAGATGAGTGAGAAAGACCGTGTCGACATCTTCGGGCCTCACGCCCTTTCGCTCCATGTCACGCATCAACTCGCCAGGCGCAGGGTCACCCAGCATCATTCCATGCGGGCCAAACCCTGTGTCGGCCAGCACATTGACGCCACCGGATGAGAACAGGAATGACCCCAGGTTGTTCCTGAAGTGCTGGCCTGAGAAGTACTCGGGAAACCGGTCGTAGTACGGTGCCCATGCCTCCAGTGGGGTCTCAGGAAACAGAACGCGTGGATCGAAGGTGATGCTGCCATCGGTCAGTGCAGTGACGGTGACATCGCCGATCTTCAGCGTATGAGGTATCGCGTCAGGACCCGGAGACGCCCCGGGAGGTAGTGCCATTTGCCGCTCCTGGTGCTGGGTTCTACACGGCACGGCCGCTCATGGCAACAGGTAGGGCAGGGCGTTTCGCTTCATCGGAGTCCCTGGAGAGCTGGACAAAAGAAAACCGCCTCACAAAGAGGCGGTTCCAGAAGCATTTGATGGCGACCCCGAGCAGATTCGAACTGCCGATCTCCTCCTTGACAGGGAGGCGTGTTAGGCCGCTACACCACGGGGCCATCGCCGAGCATCCGCATAAGTGAAATGCGGAACCTTCTGAGATTACGAAACTCAGATTACACAGTCAACAGACGCCGGACGCAATCGCATGGTCAGAAATCCCTAACCGTAGTTACAGCCGATGCCGTTGTAGCCAATCTCCACCTCGCCATCCTCGGTGACCATCACCGGCGTGATCTTGTCTCCGCCCGATAGACGCTCCACTTCCTCCCAGTACTCCGGCTTTAGGCTAACGTTTATCTCCTCGTACTCGATGCCCTTTGCCACCAGGTCTTCCTTCAGAAGATCGCAGTAGCCGCATGTCGGGTGCGTGTACACAAGGGCCTTATCACGCTTTGGCTCAGTCTTAGGCATTCTCACCTCTTGAACTAGTCACTATCGATTAGATTCCGGTCGACGGCAGGCAGGCGCGAATAGCGTCACTACATCTCAACACTCTTCTCGCCAGAGAGGTAAGCCTCAGGCTCTTTCTGGAAGGCGACCCTGCAACCGGGACCACAGAAGTAGTAGGTGGCGCCGCCATGCTCGGCAGTGCCTCCGCCCGGATTATCGACTGACACCTGCATATGGCACACCGGGTCTTCCGCAACTTCGTTCTTCTTGCCAAACAGCGGAATCTTCAATACAGCAACTCCTCGTACCAGGCGCTTTTCTCGGCCTTATTGCAAATCTAGCTGGCCGGAGCAGGTATCGGCTCGGGGTTCGGTGGACCAGCCGGACGCCCATCGGCATCGCCTTTGATGATACTTCCGAGCCTCAGCGAATTTGCGACAACACTCACAGAGCTGAGCGCCATTGCGCCCGCTGCTGCGATCGGATTGAGGAAACCGTGATGGCCCAGCACCGGCTGGAGCGCGCCGGGAACCTCAGAATTCACGAACACCGGATACAGCACACCAGCAGCGATCGGTATAAGGGCGACGTTGTAGAAGAACGCCCAGAAAAGATTCTGCCGTACCGTTCGCATGGCAGTTCGGCTTATGGAGATTGCCGAACTGACGCCACGAGGGTCGCTTGATGTCAGAGTCACATCAGAGGACTCGATCGCGACATCGGTTCCGCTGCCAATAGCGATCCCAACATCTGCAAGCGCCAGGGCAGGGGCATCGTTGATCCCATCGCCAACCATCGCCACTACGTGCCCTTCGGCTTTTAGCTCCTCGACCTTCGCCGCCTTGTCTGCAGGCATAACGTTGGCAATGACCTCATCGATACCGAGCCGACTGCCGACAGCCTCCGCCGTCCGCTCGTTATCGCCGGTCAGCATCACGGTCCGTATTCCCTGCGACCTCAGCTCCTGGATCGCATCGCCAGATGTGCTGCGAATCGTGTCGGTAGTGCCGATCATGCCAATGAAAGCGCCGGCACGTGCCACCACCAGCACCGTCTCTCCATGCCCCGCAAGCTCACTGGCGGCACTTTCGGCTTCTGCCACTCCGACGCCCGCATCGGCAATAAACGCCGCACTTCCCACCAGCACCTTTTCGCCGTCTACTGTGGCCTCAACCCCTCGGCCTGGCACAGCCTGGAAATCGGTCGACTCAACCAAGGCCAAACCCATCTCTTTAGCTTTGCGAACAACTGCGTCAGCCACTGGATGCTCGGACAGTGACTCAGCCGAGGCAGCGACGCTCATAAGCTCCGCTTCACTAACTCCGGCAGGCTTAATCGTAGAGACGGACGGACGTCCTTCGGTCAAAGTGCCAGTCTTGTCGAACACAACAAGGTTCACTTTTCGGGCAGTCTCGAGAACCTCTGCGTTGCGGATCAGCAGACCTCGTCGCGCAGCCTGGCCCATGGCAACCATGATCGCCGTCGGCGTCGCAAGACCGAGCGCACAAGGGCACGCCACGACAAGCACCGCGACAGTCAGAAGCAGCGCATTCACAAACGCTGGATCAGGAGCTGCGAACAGCCAAACGATGAATGTCACGAGTGCGACGCTGAGAACGGCAGGCACGAAGTACGCTGTGACCCTGTCCACAACATGCTCGACAGGCGCTTTCGAGGCTTGCGCTCTCTCAACAATGCGCACGATCTGCGCCAGCGCAGTCTCTTTGCCTACACGAGTTGCCGAGAATCTGAGAGATGTCGTTCCATTGACTGTGCCTGCATAGACCTCGTCTCCAACCGCTTTCACCGCTGGCACACTCTCTCCCGTGAGCATCGACTCATCGAGCTCGCCAGCACCTGCAGACACTATGCCGTCCACAGGCACGCGGTCGCCTGGCCTCAGCACGATCAGGTCGCCATGGACGATCTCGTCAACAGGAACGTTCGTCGCCGTTCCGTCTCGCTCGACAATCGCGGTGTTTGGAGTCAGTCCAAGGAGAGCCTGGATAGCTTCGTGGGTTCGGCTTCGGGCACGCGCTTCGAGCCATCTGCCAAGAAGGATCAGGCCAATGATCGACGCAGAAACATCGAAGTATGTTCCGGTTGCATGACCGCTGATTCCACCTGCTTCGAAAACCACCGAGTCTTCGAACAGCGGGCGAAATAGCGTTGCGACGGCTGAGTAGAAGAACGCTGTCGATGTTCCGATCGCCACCAGCGTGTTCATGCTGGATGTGCGGTGCTTGAACGCTCCCCATGCTCCGCGATAGAAGCGAGAGCCAGCCCAGAACTGAACAGGAGCGGCGAGCACAAGGAATAGATAGTTGGCAGCGGTCGGCGAGATGTTTTCGAGCGCACTGACGCTCGAATACTGCATGCCAACCATGATGGCCACAGCGACAGCAAGGCTCAGAATCACCCTGCGCTTGAGGTCGTCCAGTTCAGCCTTGCGACGCTTCTTTGCCTCTTCGTACTCGGTTTCTGCGTCCTGGTCGCCTTCGAAAGACCTGAGACTGTACCCGGCGCCAGTCACCGCATCACGCAGATATCTCCGCGTCACAGCGCCAGACACGAACTCAATCTCCGCAGTTTCTGTAGCCAGATTCACATCTGCCCGCATAACACCCGGCAGCTCTCGCAGAGCATTGCCAACGTGGCTCACGCACGCAGAGCAGGTCATTCCGCCGATGCTTGCTCGCTCGGTCCTTGTCTGTACGCCGTATCCCGCATCCCGGACAGCGGACAGCAGAGCATCTGCGCTCAACGCATCAGGGGTATTGGAGCGGATCGTGGCGGTCTCGGTAGCGAGGCTGACCTCTGCAGACTCAACGCCCGCAACCGACCGCAGCGCGTTCCCGACATGACTTACGCAGGCGGCGCAGGTCATGCCTGTGACGGGCAGAGTGAACTCGCCGGCACTTTGGCCTGGACGGGAAGATTCACTATGCAGCTTGTGATCGTGCAAGGCTGAAGCTCGTTGAGTCCTAGAATTGGCGATAGTCAATTGTCGCGCTGAGCGCCACGAAAAGGACCTGATGAGCATGAGATAGACCCAGCTACGTGAAAACCCCTAGTAGATTCATTGACTCCTGAGATGGGCAGAGGTAAACTGATATTTCGTCGAGGAGTGTCCACCTCTGCAGCTCGAGCACTGGTTCCCAATCTAAATCTCGCCTGACACACCCCATCCGCTGAATTAACGGCAGCAGCGGCGGGGTGCTTTGCGCGTTTCAGAAGGTCACACTCCCGGCATGCCAACCTGGCAACCCGGCATCACAGCTCTGGAAGTGGAGTAGAGCATGGTTCTCGCCGAATCGCGGTCGCACATTTTTGAACCGAAGGAAGCTAAGTCCTTCAACTCTCTTCGGACCGTGGTCGATGTACCGAACCTCGTCCAGGTCCAGATCAATTCGTTCGATCACCTTAAGTCCGACGGACTAAAGGACCTGTTCGACGAGATCTCGCCAATCGAGGATTTCTCAGGGGGCCGCTTTGAGTTGCGGTTCCTGGACCACGAGATTCGTGAGCCAAAGTTCACGGAGCGGGAGTGCAGGCAGCGCGAGATCACATATTCCGCTCCCCTGTACGTAACCGTCCAACTCGTGATCAAGGCAACTGGCGAGGTGAAGGAGCAGGTGCTCTTCTTCGGTGACGTGCCGATGATGACACCGAACGGAACCTTCGTGATCAACGGCGCAGAGCGCGTCGTAGTCTCGCAGCTCGTCCGATCTCCGGGCGCCTACTTCACATCTGACGCCGACCCCACGTCGGGCCGGTCTCTCTGCTCAGCCAAGCTCATTCCGTATCGGGGAGCATGGGTCGAGCTGGAGACCAGCAACAGGGATCTTCTCAGCGTCAAGGTTGACCGCAAGCGCAAGGCTCCAATCTCGACATTCCTTCGAGCGCTCGGATGGGAGACCGACGAAGAGATCACCGAACTCTTCAAAGAAGTGGACACCAACCCTGACCGCAAGTTCATCGAGTCGACTCTCGAGCGGGACTCCTCTGTAACCACACAGGACGAGGCTCTGCTGGAGTTCTACCGCAGGTTGCGCCCGGGCGAGCCGCCGAGCATCGAGAACGCCAAGACCCTGATCGAGGGTCTGTTCTTCAATGAGCGCAAGTATGACCTTGGCCCGGTTGGACGCTACAAGCTGAACCGCCGACTTGGGATCGAGATTCCGCAGGAGACGCGGACGCTCACCAAGGAAGACATCGTCGAGCTCATCAGGCGGATGATCCGCATCAACAACGGTGAGGTTCAGCCAGACGACATCGACCACCTCGGCAACCGCCGAGTGCGTGCGGTCGGCGAGCTGATCCAGAACCAGATCCGCGTCGGCCTGCTGCGAATGGAGCGAGTCGTCAAGGAGCGTATGACGACGCAGATGGACCCTGCGGCGACCACGCCCGCAGCGTTGATCAACATTCGGCCTGTCGTGGCCGCGGTTCGTGAGTTCTTCGGCGGCTCTCAGCTGTCCCAGTTCATGGACCAGGTGAACCCGCTTGCGGAACTGACGCACAAGAGAAGGCTCTCGGCCCTCGGACCGGGCGGACTGTCGCGTGAGCGAGCCGGATTCGATGTCCGTGACGTTCACCACTCCCACTACGGACGAATCTGCCCGATCGAGACGCCTGAAGGACCGAACATTGGCCTGCTTGGCTCGCTCTCGACATACGCGCGCATCAACGACTACGGCTTCATCGAGACGCCGTACAGGAAGGTGCTGCAGGAGATCTCCACCGACGACCCGGACATCGCTGGACGCATTCCGAGCGAGGACATAACGGATAAGTCCGGCAAGGTGGTTGCCGAGGCTGGCAAGCGCATCACGGCCCAGCTCGCTGAAGAGGTCAACGCGCTTCCCGCTGCAGTCGTTCCTGTAACGCCGTACGTATCGGCAAAGCCTGACGACATCGTCTACCTCTCTGCCGATGCCGAGGAAGAGCACATCATCGGCCAGGCGACAACAGACACAGATGCCAAGGGACAGATCACGTCGTCCCAGGTTGAGGTTCGCCTTGGAGAGGGATTCACGTACGAATCCCCAGAGAACGTCGAACTCATGGACGTCTCTCCGATGCAGATCGTGAGTGTCTCCACGGCGCTGATCCCGTTCCTTGAGCATGACGACGCCAACCGGGCGCTCATGGGCTCAAACATGCAGAGACAGGCAGTGCCTCTGCTCAAGTCGCAGGCGCCTCTCGTAGGCACCGGCATGGAGCGACGGGTCGCAATGGACAGCGGCCAGGTTGTGCTATCGACAGCCGATGGAATCGTAGTTTCCGCTGACGCTGCTCTGATCAAGGTCATGGACGACGAGGGCGCTGTTCACGAGCACCCGCTAACGAAGTTCGTCCGCTCAAACCAGGGAACCTGCATCAACCAGCACCCGATCGTCACTAAAGGCCAGGTCGTCAAGAAGGGCGACCCGCTTGCTGACAGCGCATCGACCGATCTCGGCGAGCTCGCTCTCGGCCAGAACCTGCTCGTCGGGTTCATGAGCTGGGAGGGCTACAACTTCGAGGACGCGATCATCATCAACGAGGATCTCGTAAAGGAAGACCGCTTCACCTCGATACACATCGAGAAGCACGAGGTTGAGGCTCGCGAGACGAAGCTTGGCCCCGAGGAGATCACGCGAGACATCCCGAACGTGGGTGAGGAGAGCCTGCGGGATCTCGACGACGAGGGCATTGTCCGGATCGGCGCATACGTCGGCCCAGGAGACATACTCGTTGGCAAGATCACGCCCAAGGGTGAGACCGAGCTCACTGCCGAGGAGAAGCTGCTAAGAGCGATCTTCGGAGAGAAGGCACGTGACGTTAAAGACACCTCGCTTCGAGTTCCGCACGGA
This sequence comes from Dehalococcoidia bacterium, assembly GCA_028281895.1. Classification (GTDB taxonomy): domain Bacteria; phylum Chloroflexota; class Dehalococcoidia; order Lucifugimonadales; family Lucifugimonadaceae; genus JAJCYX01. Next base: position 5,840 of record JANQIZ010000239.1, on the reverse strand, counting down.
CAGCACGGCAAGGTGATCAACGTCCGAGTCATGACAAAAGAGGGTGGCGATGAGCTTCCTCCTGGCGTCATGAAGATGGTTCGCGTGTGGGTCGCGCACACCCGCAAGATCACGCAGGGCGACAAGATGGCCGGACGGCATGGCAACAAGGGTGTGGTCGCGAAGATCCTCCCTCGAGAGGACATGCCTTTCCTGCCGGACGGAACTCCGCTCGACATCATCCTGAACCCCATCGGCGTGCCATCACGAATGAACCTCGGCCAGCTGCTTGAGACGCATCTGGGCGCAGCTTCAAGAACGCTTGGCTTCAACGCTCGCACACCGGTGTTCGACGGCGCACAGGAAGTGGTCATCGAAGACCAGCTTGCCCGTGCGTGGTTCGTGCAGGAATCTGAGGCGATCGCAGCCCGCGACATTGATGACCGGGTCATCGACTGGGACAAGGTCGATGGCTGGCTCAAGGAGCGCGGCTACGAGCGCGATCGACTGTGGAGTGATGCGCCAACCAACCGCGGTGTGGCAAGGGAAGCATGTCTGCGCATCTGGCTGCGTGATTACGCAGGCCAGGATGTCGAAGACCTTAAGCCTGCTGAGCTGCACAACGAGGCTCTTCGCCTCTCAAGGGAGAAGAAGATCTCGGCGCCGGTGTTCGGCAAGTCAACTCTGTACGACGGACGCACTGGTGAGACGTTCGACCAGGCGGTGACCGTTGGCACGATGTACATGCTCAAGCTGATTCACCTGGTTGAGGACAAGATCCACGCCCGCTCGACGGGCCCTTACTCGCTCATCACCCAGCAGCCGCTCGGTGGTAAAGCGCAGTTCGGTGGCCAGAGGTTCGGTGAGATGGAGGTCTGGGCGCTGGAGGCATACTCCGCCGCCTACACCCTCCAGGAGATGTTGACCATCAAATCAGATGACGTCGTTGGACGTGTCAAGACGTATGAGGCGATCGTCAAGGGTGAAGAGGTCATCCAGCCAGGAGTTCCGGAGTCATTCCACGTGCTCTTGAAGGAGCTTCAGGGACTGGGACTCTCTGTTGAGCTGCTCAGCCAGGACGCTGATCAGCCACAGCAGGAGGCCGCCCCCGAGGACAGCGTCGCTGCTGCGCTTGGCGCTCCTCTCAGTTGGGAGGACTTCGGAGACAGCCCGATCGACCTCGAAATGGATGACGTCAACATTGAGGATGCCAACGACGATTCCGGTCTCTCGGATGACCTTGACATCAAGAGCGAAGCCGATTCCAGTGATGAGGATGAAGAGGCAGGTGAAGGGGATGCTGCGGCTGACGACTCTGGTGATGAGCCCGACGAGGAGTCTCTACAGGCCCTTGCCGAAGACGAATCCGAAGATGGCGACGAGGAAAGCGACAAATAGATGATTCGGCCAGCATCCCGTGCCGCAAGTGCGGAGCTGGCCAGTTCAAGTTCCGATTGAGAAAACCATCAGGCAGTAAGGAGAAACAGCCCACCAATAGGCCGCAAGGCCACCTAGCACCCGCACCTGCGGGAACATGGTTACGAACTGGCGGCTACACACGGCGACGCCAGTGGAGGGGACTGTAAACACATGGCACAGTCAGGCGCTGACTTCAATGCAATCCGAATCGCACTCGCTTCCCCGGAGCAGGTCCGGGCGTGGTCATACGGCGAGGTGACGAAGCCTGAAACGATCAACTACCGCACGCTCAGACCAGAGAAAGACGGTCTGTTCTGCGAGCGCATCTTCGGTCCGACCAAGGACTGGGAGTGCTACTGCGGCAAGTACAAGAAGATCCGCTACAAGGGCGTCATCTGTGACCGCTGTGGCGTTGAAGTCGCACGTTCAAAGGTGCGCCGCGAGCGAATGGGACACATCAAGCTCGCAGCGCCCGTCGCACACATCTGGTTCTCCAAGGGAACGCCGTCACGACTCGGCCTGTTGCTTGATCTCTCTCCGCGCAACCTGGAGCGCGTCCTCTATTTCGCACAGTACGTCGTTATCTCTGTCGACGAAGAGGCAAAGCAACGCGCCAACGAGAGCATGGAGCAGTACCTCGAGGCTGAGACGAACCGGCTCGACGAAGAGCTGAGCTCAGTGATCGAAAACAGCCAATCAGAGGATTTCATCAACTCGCTCGAAGAGGACGAGGCTGAGATCGCCAAGAACGCGCAGCCGTCTGCAGAGAAGGGCGAGGACACGCCGGAAGAGGCGACGATCGAGGATCGCGTCCGCTTCGTGTTCGAGCAGCGCAAGGAGAAGCTGTCCGCAGATATTAAGGAGCGCATGGACGAGCTTGAGAGCATCGTTCCAATGGAGCTTCTAACAGAGGCTCGATACCGAGAGTTGCGAGACAGATTTGGCGAGGTGTTCAACGCCGGCATGGGCGCAGAGTCCGTGCTGGAGATTCTGCAGAACATGGATCTTGATGAGGTGCGTGCCGATCTGCAGACGCAGGTCAGAGACACATCCGGTCAGCGTCGCAAGAAGGCGATCAAGCGCCTGCGCGTCATCGAGGCATTCCGCAAGAGCGGCAACAAGCCCGAGTGGATGGTCCTGACCGTGCTGCCAGTACTCCCGCCAGAGCTTCATCCAATGGTGCAGCTTGACGGTGGACGATTCGCCACAAGCGACCTGAACGATCTCTACAGGCGTGTGATCAACCGGAACAACCGGCTGAAGCACCTGATCAGCCTGCAGGCGCCGGACATCATCATCCGAAACGAAAAGCGGATGCTGCAGGAGTCGGTCGATGCGTTGATCGACAACGGCAGGCGCGGCCGTGCGATCCAGGGCAGCCACAACCACAAGCTCAAGAGCCTGACGGACCTCCTGCGAGGCAAGCAGGGACGCTTCCGCCAGAACCTGCTTGGAAAGCGTGTGGACTACTCAGGCCGCTCGGTGATCATTTCCGGCCCGACGCTCAGTCTGCACGAGTGCGGTCTGCCCAAGAAGATGGCTCTCGAGCTGTTCAAGCCGTTCGTAATGAACGCGCTCGTTGTGAAGGGCTATGCTCACAACATCAAGAGCGCCAAGCGAATGGCCGAGCGTGCGCGTCCAGAGATCTGGGACATCCTCGAAGAGGTGATCCAGGATCACCCGGTCATGCTGAACCGGGCGCCCACTCTGCACAGGCTCGGCATCCAGGCCTTCCAGCCAGTCATAGTCGAAGGAAGCGCCATCCAGCTTCACCCGCTGGTCTGTACAGCCTTCAACGCCGACTTCGATGGCGACCAGATGGCTGTTCACGTTCCGCTCTCTCGTGAGGCTGTTGTTGAAGCCCAGCGACTGATGCTCAGCACCAACAACATGCTGGCGCCAAGGTCTGGTGAGCCGATCGTCGCACCTACGCTGGACATGGTTCTTGGCATCTACTACCTCACGGGCATGGATGCTGAAGAGGCTCCAGTGGAGTCTGAAGCTTCCGAAAGCGCAGGAGAAGACACAGAAGGCGATGAGAAGCCTTCTCGCCGCTCGTACGCTGGCTTCGAAGACGTCAAGCTGGCGCATGATCTGGAGCAGATCGGGCTTCGCGAGCCGGTCGACGTACGGACTCCTGAAGGCGAGATCGCGACGACTACTGTCGGCCGAGTGATCTTTAACGAGGCGCTTCCGGACGAGATGTCGTTCCGAAACCACCTCTTCTCAAGGGGTGAGATCGAAGACGTTGTTGCCGAATCCTTCGACGACTATGGACGTGAGACTACAGCGGTCACTCTCGACAACATCAAGAACCTCGGCTTCCGCTATGCGACGCAGTCTGGAACCACGATCGCCATCAAGGACATCCTGACTCCTCCGCAGAAGCAGCCGCTGCTTGCCGCCGCTGATCAGAAGATCAACCGGCTGGATGAGCAGTACATGCAGGGAATGATCACCGAACAGGAGAAGTACGCCGCGTCCATCGAGATCTGGACCGATGTCAACGAGAAGATGACAAACGCTGTGCGGGAGACGCTTCCGAACTACGGCGGCATCTACACAATGTCGGATTCCGGAGCTAAGGGAAACCTCGCGCAGATCAAGCAGATGGCAGGTATGCGTGGACTTATGTCCGACCCGAAGGGACGCATTATCGAGCTGCCAATTCGCTCGAGCTTCGCAGAAGGCCTGTCCGTCATGGAGTACTTCATCTCCACGCACGGAGCTCGCAAGGGTCTGGCTGACACGGCGCTGAGGACAGCGGACTCGGGCTACCTGACACGGAGGCTGGCAGACGTCGCGCAGGATGTGATCATCACGGCAGACGATGACCCGACAGCCCAGGGATTGCTCGTAACAGACTCAGAGCCCAGCAGCGATCAGCCAAGGCTCTCCGAGCGTATTGTCGGCCGCTACCCTGCACAGCCGATCGTCCACCCGGAGACGGGCGAGGTGATGGCTGACAGGGACACGCTGATCAAGCCTGAGCTGGCAGAGGAGATACAGGCAGCTGGTGTAGAGGAAGCCTATGTCCTCTCGCCACTTAGCTCGTTCTCCTTCCGCGGAATCCCGCAGAGGTGCTACGGAGCCTCGCTTGCCAACAACGAGGAAGTCATTCCTGGCGAAGCCGTTGGAATCATGGCGGCCCAGTCCATTGGTGAGCCTGGAACGCAGCTGACGATGCGTACCTTCCACACCGGTGGTATCGCCGGACAGGACATCACGAGTGGTCTTCCACGTGTGGTCGAGCTCTTCGAAGCACGATCGCCGCGTGGTGTCGCCATCATGTCTGAGATCGGCGGCTCGGTTGAGCTGCTGCACACCCCGGAAGGCCGATTCGTAAAGGTCACCAACAAGGAAGAGTTCAGGGAGCAGATCGACATCCCTGACACTCACAAGCAGCTCGTCAAGACTGGCGATTGGGTCGATGCAGGCCAGCCGGTCCTGGGCGTGACTCGCACCGCCGCTGCTGCTGCAAAGCGCGAAGGCGTCGAGATCGCACTCCCAGATGAGATCACAGCGCCTGTCGCCGGAAGCGTAACCGTCTCCGGAGGCGTGCTGACCATCACATGGGAAGAGATCGATGAGCGCGAGTACGTGATCCCGGCAGCCGCTGATCTGCAGGTCGCGGAAGGCGATCAGATCGAGCCCGGAACTCAGCTAACAGCAGGTCCCCTCAACCCGCAGGATATCCTGCGCATCAAGGGACAGGCCGCTGTCCAGCGCTACCTCATCGACGAGGTGCAGAACGTGTATCGGTCGCAGGGTGTGCGCATCCACGACAAGCACATCGAGCTGATCGTCCGGCAGATGCTTCGCAAGGTCAGGGTCGAATCTCCTGGCGACACGGAGCTGCTTCCTGGCGAGCTGATCGATCGCGTTGAGTACGAGCGCCTGAACAACACGATCCTGGCAGAGGGCGGAGAGCCGGCAACGGCCAGCCCGGTGCTGCTTGGTGTGACTCGGGCATCGCTCAACACGGACAGCTTCCTCTCTGCCGCATCCTTCCAGGAGACGGCGAGGGTGCTTACGGAAGCGGCGGTCAACGGCAGCGTCGACCACCTCAACGGCCTGAAGGAAAACGTGATCATCGGCCGCTTGATCCCGGCACGTCTCGACGAGACAGAGGCGGGACGAGAGCGTCTGGGCATCGACCTGGACGAGCAGCGGCTGGAAGGCCGTCTGACCGGCTTCACTCAGGCGCCTCCAACGTTCGAAGAGGCTCTGGCTGCCATCGGAGGCGAACTGCCTGAGATGGTTGAGGCCGAAGCCCAGGCGAACGCCGAGGGCGCCAAGGAAGGCGAAGAGGCAACGGTTGATGAGGCCGCTGTGGAGAGCGAGACGCGCGAGCTTATGGGCGCCAGCCAGGTGGACGACTCCGGCGGAAGCATCCCCGGAATGTCTACCGAAGAGCCCGTTGAGACAGGCTCTGACGATTA
>JANQIZ010000222.1 GCA_028281895.1 Dehalococcoidia bacterium | reverse complement strand
CTCCATCGACTCCCTGATCACCGACTGCATGTCGGCTATCTCCGATTTTGTCGCTGGGCGCTGGTTCCAGCCGACCGACCAGATGCGAACAGGGCTGTTGCCCAGGATGTAGGCGATGTTGATCGCCACCTTGCGGTCGTACTTGTGGAGAAGCTGTTGCGTCGAAAGCCAGTCGGCTTCGGGCGGGTAGCCGTTCAAGCCCGAGTCGAGCCAGATGTAACGCTCCAGTTCCTCGTGCGTCTTGAACGGGGCATGGGAGATGCCGTCTATGCCGACGAGCTCAGTCGTTACACCCTGCCGAACCTTCGGATCGTGGTGCGGCTCGCCCAGGATCGTCAGACCCGCATGCGAATGGAGATCGACAAAGCCGGGACACACGACGCGGTCTGCCGCATCGATGATAGTCCTGGCTTCGACGCCATCCAGGGCGTCCTGCCCGCGACGGATCGTGATCGTGTTGTTGTCCACAAGGACGGCGGCCCTGAATTCAGGGCTTCCTGTTCCATCGATAACCCTGGCGTTCTCAATCAGCAGGTCGATCATGGACTGGGTTCCTCACTCCGGTTGTTTCCGGCGCCAATGGTAGTGCCTGTCGCTGCCTTAGCGCAGGACGGCTCAGGGCTGACATTCACGGCCGTAATGTGGCCGGTGGGATGCGCTGTCGAATCACGCCATCGCCGTCAATGAACACAAGTGAGCCGTTGAACTCCCGGTCGCCCAGGCCAAGAAACACGCGGTTTCTGCCACTGGGGTCTGACAGGCCTACGATCGGTTGATCGTCTCCCAGAAGCGAAACCGCAAAACCATCTTCCAGCGTCGAGTTCCGCAGGAAGAGATGCGGAACGCCGTCCGACTGGACCTGGAAACCCGCTTTCAGCCGTCCTTCGGTGTCTCGGAGGAACAGAGCAGGGTTCTCTCCGTTCGCAAACTCGAACCCGGCACGGCGTACTCCCGATTCGTCCAGCAGTTCCATCACAGGGTCTCCGTTAGGCATCAGCGAGATGCGCACTCGTCCTGTCCCTGAACGATCAGTCAGCTCGAACCCTGGCTCGCCATCGAAGAGCCCCAGTGACGCACGGACCGCTCCGTCTTCATCTGTCACCTCGAAAGAGCGGGCGCGAACCGTCTCCGTCTCGCCTCCCGAATCTCCGGAACATGCGGCGAGAGCTGCCAGCATGCCAATCAACACGGCGCAAACTGCAAGTGGCCTCATGCGAATACTGCTACTTTCTTGATCCTGCGTTCGTATCTTCCGGCAAACCGGGACGAGAAATCCAATCGATTACCATTCCCGTTGATCGAATCACTGAGAACCGTAGAGCATCGCCAGCGATTTGCGCCAATCGGCGGCTGCCACCGCATGAAAGCCTCGTCTTGACCACGTTTGCCCGGGCATCGTCTGCAACTCTGGTCGCGGCTGTCGCGATGCTGTTGCTGTCGATCGCCTGCGGCTCCGGCTCCACCGGTTCTCCAAGTGCTGAAACTCCCGAAAACCGGGGTGTGCTGCCACCTACAGCGACATCTGTGCCCTTGTTTGCCGACTCAGGATTCGCCGATCCATTGGACACGGTGCCGGAGATCGAGCTGGTTGGCATCGATGCCTGGATCAATACGCCCGGCCTTGAGCTTGACCAGCTAACGGAAAGCGGGCAGGTCATCCTCATCGATTTCTGGACCTACACCTGCGTCAACTGCGTGCGGACCTTCCCGTTCCTCCGGTCCATGCATGAGAAGTACGAGTCCCACGGGCTGACAGTAATCGGCGTGCATTCTCCAGAGTTCGAGTTCGAGAAGGAGTTCTCGAACGTGAGCGAGGCTGTCTCTGAGGCGATGCTCGAATACCCCATCGCCCTGGACAGTGAAAAGCTGACCTGGGACGCATTCGGAAATCACTTCTGGCCGACCACGTACCTCATCGGCGCTAAGGGAGATGTGAAGTACCGCCACTTCGGCGAGGGAGGCTACGACGCTACCGAAGCGCAGATCCGCGATGCGCTTGAGGAGGCAGGAGCTGATCTGTCGCAGGTTGAGCCTGGCGGCGACTTCTCCCCTACTCTTGTGGAAAACGCTCACACGCAGACGCGGGAGATCTACACGGGATACGAGCGAGGCTACGAGTCGGCGGGACTGTTTGCCGCGCAGGACCGGTTTTACCTGGCTCCAGACGTGGACGCGATTTACGTCGACGAGAAGCTGCGTCGGCACGGACAGTTTGAGCTGCACGGCAGGTGGCGAAACGAGTCGGACGGCGTTGTCTTCACTGGAACCGAGGAGAACCCATCTGGCTACCTGGTCTTCCCGTTTCTGGCCTCGAGCGTCAACATGGTGATCGCTCCCGGTGGAGCAAGCAGCACGCTGATCGTCGAACTGAACGGAGAGCCGCTGCCAGAGTCGGTTGCTGGGGACGACATCACCTACGACGACGCTGGGCGCAGCACCGTGGTCATAGATCAGCCGCGGCTATACCGCATTGTCGAGGGCACGGAGTTCGAGCTATCCGAGCTGAAGCTGCTCGTGACAGGCCCGGGCGTGAAGTTCCACAGCTTCACGTTTGGAGTGTTCACAGAGGGACCCTGAGGGCCTGTGTTCGCAGGGAACTTTGATCAGCGATAAACGCTCGATTGGCTGGAACTAAGTGGAAGCTGACTCGACCGGCTCTGGAGCAGCCTCTTCTTCCTCAGGGCTGACGCTCTTCAAGACCCAGTGATTCGGCTCAACCTCGTCGTATTCCTGCTCCTGGCCAGGCTCAATGCCGAATATGTCGCGCTGGCGGCCGGCGTTGACGATATCTGTGCCTGTCGCTCGCACCAACTCGCCCCATCGCTTGTCCGGGTCCGGCTGAGGTATCGACTCGATCAGCAGCTGCGTGTATGCGTGCTGCGGATTGTGGATCACCCGCTCCACGTCGCCATGTTCAACCACGTTTCCGCGGTACATGATCAGGATGTCGTCACTGATCTGGAAAGCGGTCGTCAGATCGTGAGTGATGTAAACGATCGTGATTCCAAGGTCGTCTTTCAGCGTCTGGATGCTGTCGAGGATCGTCGCTCGCAGCGATGCATCCACCATCGAAACCGGCTCGTCAGCAAGAATCACTCGGGGCTTGAGCAGAAGCGCACGAGCCACCATGATTCGCTGCCTCTGTCCGCCACTCAACTGGTGAGGGAACCGTCCAAGCGTCTCATCAGGCTGCAGTCCAACCAGGCGCAGTGACTCATTGACCAGCTCGTCTCGCTCATCCTTGGAACGCGCAAGCTTGAAGTTCTTGATGGGCGCGTGGAGGACGTGGTCAACCTTGTAGAACGGGTTGTAGGACTCAAACGGGTCCTGGAATATGGGCTGAACGTCGAGCTGGAACTGGCGGCGCTCCTTGCGGCTCAGCTTTCGGAAATCCTTGCCGCGGTAGTACATCTCGCCAGTGGTCGGGCGGATGCTGCCCAGCAGCAGGCGCGTCATGGTGGTCTTTCCGCTGCCGCTCTCGCCAGCGATGGTCACGATGCGAGGATTGTCCTCCTCGATAGCGAACGTGGCCTTATTGACCGCAATGGTCTGGTTTTCCTTGCTCAGGAAATTGCCACCGTAGATCTTGGTAACGTCTTTCAGTTCAATCAATGCGGACAATTGAGAACCCCTGGGTTCGAGCCGCCTCTGGCTACGAGTTAGTAATCGACCAGATGCGCATACTTGTCAAAGTCTTCGACGGACGATCTCGATAGCTGCACCCAGTGTCCCGGCTCAACCTCTACCAGCTTGGGCTCCACGAGTGCATCTTCGGGTTTGAATTTCAGTGGCGACCTTGGAGCGAAGGCGTCTCCTGGCGGAAGGTTGAGCAGCGAGGGCTGCATGCCCGGAATGCCAACAAGCCGCTTCTTCGCGTCCATCGTTGGGATGCTGTCGATCAGCAGCCTCGGATAGGCGTGAATAGGGTTGTTGAACATGGTGCGCACAGGCGCCACCTCAACCAGCTTCCCGGCGTACATCACTCCGACAGTGTCTGCGAACTGGGCGACGAGGCCCATGTCGTGGCCAACTAGCAGGACCGACGCATTCAGTCCTTCCTGCAGCCTGCCAAGCGTCTGCATGATCTGGCGCTGAACGATCACGTCGAGCGCGCTGGTCGGCTCGTCTGCGATTATCACGGACGGACTGAGCGAGATCGCTATGGCCATCGCCACACGCTGCTTCATTCCGCCGCTGAGCTCATGCGGGTAGAGCTGGGCAACCATGGGCTGCAGGCCAACACGGTCCAGCAGCTCATGCACACGGGCAGTCATCTCCCGCTTCGAAGGCTTCGGCTCCCCCTCCGGCAGGTGATCCACTATGCCGTCGACAACCTGCTTGCCCACACGCATAACGGGATTGAGCGAGTTCATCGCTCCCTGGGGCACCAGCGCCATCTGGCTGAGACGGATCTTCCTCATCTCTTCTTCAGTGAGACCGGTGAGTTCCGTGCCGTGGAGCTTTGCGGTTCCACCGGCCACGTGACCGGGCGGGCGCGTGAGTCTCATCAGCCCCATCGCAAGAGTGCTCTTGCCTGAGCCCGATTCGCCCACCAGAGCAAACCGCTCACCCTGCTTGAGGTTGAATGAAACTCCATCCACCGCAGGAACGGTGCCGCGCGGCGTCTCGTAGTAGACCTTGAAGTCCCGAATTTCGAGAGCGACCTCGTCGGTCTGCGAATTTGCGTCTGGCCGCTCGAAAGTGCTGGCGACTGTTGTCAAACCGATTTCCTTAGCCTCGGGTTGGACCATTCATCCAATCCGGCCGAGATCATGAAGAGGCCGACAAACACGAAGATGATGGTGATTACTGGCGGCAGCCACCACCACCACATGCCCAGGATGATGGATGAGAACTGGATGTTCCAGAAGATCGTCATTCCAAGGGTTGGCGAGTCGAACGGTCCAAGGCCGATAGCCTCCAGGCCGATAGACGCCAGTATCCCGGCAGCTACAGAGGTGACGAAGCTGGCCGTTATATAAGGAATGAGATTCGGCATCATCTCCTTGAAGATGATCGAAAGACCGCTGGACCCCGAAAGGCGCGCGATCTCCACATAGGATTTCTCACGCAGCACCAGCACCTGGGCGCGGATCGTCCTTGCGGGGAAGACCCACGCGACAGTAGCGATCGCCAGTCCCATCTGGTCGACGGTCAGGCCTCCGCTGATGTTGATCGCGATCAGCACCAGGATCAGCAGTGGCGGGATGGTCAGTCCGACGTCAACGAACAGGCGGACGAGTGAGTCGACCCAGCCGCGGTAGTAGGCGGCGAGGAAGGCCACGACGGTGCCGACAATAACAGCGACAGATCCTGCGATCAGGCCGATCCTCAGCGTAAGCGGAGTGCCCCTGATCGCCACGGCAAACAGGTCTCTGCCCTGCGTGTCAGTGCCAAACGGGTACTCCCATGAAGGCGCTTCACGCGTAGGCGCAGAGAGAGGCCTGAACTGCTCATGATCGTAGAAAAGGTGTCCGAGGCCTACGAAGATCATCAGCACTGAAAGCAGGCTCAGGCCGACGATAAGCGGAGGGTTCCGCTTCGCGTACCTGATAATCGGATCGATCCGATTGTCGTAGAAATCAGACCATCCGCCCGGAATCTCCGGCTGCGGAGTGGTCATCGCCTCATCGGTGGTTGCCGGTGTAGCCATGCTCGCTAGGCCTGCGTGTATTTGACCCTGGGGTCAAGGTAGGGGTAGAGAACATCGAGGAGGAAGGTCGCAACCGCCACTGAGACGATCACCGTCATGACGATTCCTCGAATGACGAAGAAGTCTGACAGTCGAATAGCCTGGAACAGGATGTCGCCGAGCCCCGGGTAGAGGAAGATCCGCTCAATCAGGATCGCGCCGGTGAAGAGCGTGCCAAGCGCCAGCGCAAGCCCGGTGACCTGCGGCAGCATGGCGTTGCGGACTCCGTACCTGAAGAAGATGCGCCTGCTCTTCAGACCCTTCGCATCGGCCTGGATCATGAAGTCTTCGCCCTGGTTGTTGATCATCATTCCGCGCATGCCAACCGCCCAGAATCCAAGGGCTCCGAGAAGCAGCGCAAGACCAGGCAATATCGAGTGCTCAAGCACTTCCAGAACGAATCCGAAACTCCATTCGGGCAGAGTGCCTGGCGAGTACGCTCCAAACGAGGGCAGCAGAGCCCATGAGGCAGAGAACACGAACACCAGGATGATGCCGAGGAGATACTGCGGAATCGCGGCCAGCGTCAGGAACGGCATGAAAAGGAACTGCAGCGATCCATGAGAACGCGGCCAGCCTAATAAAGCGCCCGCGAGCGTACCGATTACGAACCCCAGGATGATCGTTGTGCCCAGCAGGCCGATCGACCAGATGATCGAGTCAGCGATGATCGAGTTGACTGAGCGGGGGAAGAACGAGATCGACGGCCCAAGGTCAAAACGCACAAGGTCGTAGAGGTAGTTCCGGTACTGGACTAGCAGCGGCTGGTCCAGTCCCAGGCGGGCCTGGTAGGTCTTGGCAATGTCGTCGAGACCACTCTGCAACGCGCCTCCGCGTTGCGCCTCCAGCAGCAACTTCTCTTTTACAGGGTCCTGGCCGGAAAGCCGGGGGATCAGGAAGATCACGGTCGCCGCGACCCAGATCACAAACAAGAGGAAGAAGAAGCGCCTGAAAACATAGCTTCGGTAGAGCGCTAAGGCGACGGCCATGAAGCCTGCGCTGCGAAGTACCTGTAAACGGGTCTGTGGCCGCGTAATTTCGTCGTGCTCAGACGCTGTTTCGGCTGCTGGTGAAACCATCTATTCCCGATCTCAGTGACGCCAGTGAGCGCCAAAAGTAGATTCGAATCGACAAAATTCTGCAGAACAACTTGAACACAGGTCGCGTATCAATCCACACTGCGACAAGCGGCGCGAAAGCATACCTGCTTGACAGGGTTGGTTGTCAAGCGAACCTCATCTTAACCCGTTGTTAAGGCGCACGTGTGAAGTGGCCAACCTGAACTGCACATGTCAAAGGCCAAGAGTGCGATTTCAAGCCGTTCAACTTGACTACTACTGTGAATCGTTATAAAACTCGCCTCCACTAATGGCGCACTCGCCACTATTGGTTGATCTGTGGCCGAAAGCTGCCGGCTTCTTAACTGCCGACGGAGGTTGCGAATAATGAATTTGTATCGATATAGAGGATTGTTCCTCGCGCTTCTCGCGGTGGCCCTGGTAGCGGCCGTTGCGTGTGGAAGCGGCGACGACCCTGATCCTACTGCCACTTCAGCTCCTGCTAGTGGCGGAGGGAGCGGTTCAGGCAGTGGCTCATCAGGCGCCACCGATGTCATACCCGCGGGTAGGGACATTGACAGGAACAAGACTCTCATCAGCTACCTCGGTGGCGCAGAAGGGCGTTTCGTAGACCACGAACTGTGGAACCCGTACGCGATTGGCGCTAACCACCAGTCCGGACCGAACATCATCTTCGAACCGCTGGCATTCTTCAGTGCGTTCGCGAATGAGACGATTCCGTGGCTGGCTACGGACTGGAGCTACAACGGCGACTTCACGGAGCTGACTATCAACCTTCGCCAGGGTGTTAACTGGAGCGATGGTGAAGAGTTCAACGCCGATGACGTTGTTTACACGCTCAACACCCTTAAAGATCTGAAGGAACAGGTCCGCTGGGGTACAGACGTAGACAATGCGATGAACAGGGCGGAAAAGACCGGCAGCCACCAGGTGAAGGTATTCCTGGACAGGCCAGACCCCCGGTTCATGTTCCTCCTGACGTACAAGTTCGACATTGGCGTCTACATGGTTCCTGAGCACCACTACAGCGGACAGGACTGGACGACCTTCAAGGACTTCGATCCTTCGAAGGGCTTCCCGCTCAGCACCGGTCCGTGGCAGGTGGTCTCCGGCTCTCCCGAGCAGAAGATCATCGACAGGCGTGACTCCTGGTGGGGTGAAGGCGCATCGGACCTTGGGCAGTACAACAAGCTGCCGGAGCCAGAGAGGATCATCTACCTCCCGACTCCAGACCAGACCGCTCGCGCACAGGCTCTGATCTCAGACCAGGTGGACTACTCTTCAATGACCACCCCGTCCGTGATCCGGGACGTGCTTGACTCCAACTCTGACCTGATAACCCACACCGGTACAGACAGCCCGCTGGGCTACGTTGACTGGTGGCCGGTTTCACTGGCGTTCAACAACTCCGGTAAGTTCGGTCCGTACGACAACCCGGACGTTCGCTGGGCGTTCAGCAAGTACCTCGACCGTGAGGAACTCAGGCAGGTGGCATACGACGGCGCAGCGGCGTTCAACCCGCTGACTATGCCGCAGTACCCGCCGCTGCAGCCGTACTTCGATGCGGTTGCCCCGCTGCTCGCTGAGCATGACACCACTGAGTACAACCCTGAGGAAGCTGACTCGCTTCTAATGGGGGCAGGGTTCACCAAGAACTCCTCCGGGATGTGGGAAGATGCCCAGGGCAACGGAATCAACTGTGAGATCATCGGGTTCAGCCCATGGGTTGACCTTGGTCCTATCACGGCTGAGCAGCTGCGACAGCACGGCATCAACGCCAGCTACATTCAGCCGCCAGACGCATCAAGCCGCATGGCCGAAGGAAACTTCGAGTGCTTGATGTTCGGTCACGGTGGTTCGGTTCGTGACCCGTACTTCACCATGAAGCTGTACCAGTCAGCTTCGGTGAACATCCCGGGTGGACACCAGGTGAACTTCTACCACTGGGAGAACGCCGAGTGGGACCGCCTGACGGACGAAGTCGCCAAGACCGACCCCGAGAACCAGGCTGCAGTGATTGACCTGTACAAGGAAGCTATGGAGATCTGGCTGGAAGAACTGCCAGACGTTCCGATCCTTGAGTTCTACCACCGCATCGTGATGAACGAGGCGCGATGGACGAACTGGCCGCAGGGCTCTGACACGGATGGTTACGTGAACGAAGCTTCATGGCACCTTACGTGGTCGCTGGTGTTGCACAGCATCGAAGCCAACTCTTAACGGCTTCTGGAAAGTCAACAGAAAGGCCCCGGCGGGATTTCCCGCCGGGGCCTTTTCTTATTCTGGCCTGAACAGGTTGGCGCTAAGCAGGCGAAGACTGGTAGGCACACCGGTAGCGAAAAGCCTGCGACTCGAACTGAGTGCCTGGTACACGGATCAACCGCAACAGCGTCATTTCAGGCATACACAGGCCGACGCCAGAAGCGATCTTCTGCACAGCAGAACCGCGTGCTTGAGACGAACAGTGCCGCCGCCTCTTGGCTCCTGCTCGCATCTTCTCTCACCCACCGACGCTCCGGTGCAAGCAGGATCGAGCTTAGAGGGGCACAGCACGCGCAGAGCGCCGCTCTAGCCAGGAAGCTTCTGAAGCCTTGACGGAGGCTTATCCAAGCACTCTTCGCAGGGCACGATGCCAGCGTACGGCCGTTCTCAGTGCAGTGCTAACTGTGTGAGCAGGACTCTGTAGGCAATGCTCAGCGCCTCTGTGCCGGAGGAGCCTCATAGCAGCCCGGAGGAGTCATTAAGAGATGAAGCTTTTGGTAACGACTGCGAGAGTTGGTCCGCCGCGATCTAGCTGAACTTCGTGATCATGTTGTCGCAAACAGCCAGAGCCTCTTCAGAGTTCGGGCCTTCACACATCAGGATCATGTTCCCGAGAATCACGAAATCACCGTACCGAGCCGTGTAGTTACAGCCCGAATGCGCAACGCTGCGGTTGCACTGCCTCCGGTCCTTGGCGCCCTCTTCCCATATCACCTCATCGCCCACGACAATGCCATCTTCGCCAGTCACCGACTCAGCCCAGGACGTGCCCATCTCGACGGCATCTGAGTGCGAGGAGTAGAAGCGCACTTCGTACTCCTTCTGGTCAAGCAAAGCGTTCCACGCCCCGGTAGCGCCCGGGAGGTCAGTCACGTCGTACTGCTTGGGGGTCTTTGCGCCCGTAGCCTTGATGTCTTCGATCGTGTAGGTGCGGCCGTTATCCTCAACGCGCCTGGATTCGGCGCCGGCTCCATCAGACGAATCGCCGCCGCTTGCCGGGCTGCCGCCATCGGAGCCACAGCCAGCCGCCAGCATGGCGAACGCAGCCAGCGCAAGTATCGGCAGCACAATCCGATGCCGCTTCGAACGAATCATCCTTCACCTCTTACGGGCAGATTACAGGCATGTCTGGGAACACCAGCTACTGGCGTCATGATTGCGCAGCGCTAACAGAGCACCCGGTCGCCCACGTGCAAGACGCCGGGTGTCTGATTCAGCGCAATCGCCGCCTCTACGAAGACTGGACCGCAATCAGGAGAGCTTCGCAGTTCTCGAGCGCATCCTTGGAGTCTTTGCCCTGGCACATGAGGACCATGTTGCCTCGAACAACGTAGTCGCCGTACTTAGCGTTGTCACACTTCCCTGAGTGGTGCCCGCCGTTGCCGGCACATTGCCTGCGCTGGGTAAGACCTTCATCCCATCGCTGGACATCCTTGAGAAGCACAGCCTCTTCCCCGGTCGCTTCGTCAGCAAACGAAACACCAGCGCCAAGGGCCGACTGATGTGTCGGGTAGAAACGGACTTCGAACTCCTGCCTGTTGTAGGGATCGGGCCCAAAGAAACCGTAGTAGGCCTCAGTCGCCTCTTCCAGGCCGGTCACATCGTATGTCTTGCTCTTCTTGAAGCCAGCGGAAATCAGCTGATCGATATTGAAGGAAGACTCGGGCTGCGAGATCCTGGCGAACCCATCGGGAGCGTCTGATCCACCACCGCTGTCGCCTCCACCATCGTCAGAACCGCAAGCAATCGCAACGATGGCGACCGACATCAGGATGAACAGGATGGCGAACCTGCCCTGATGAATGTGCCTGTAGTTAGATATTTTCATGTTGCACGCTCCTTGAGGTACGGAAATGCTCCGTTAGTTCCTCGAAGATTCCGATGACCTGGACTTGCTGCTCGATATTAATTCGCAGGCAGTCAATGAGAGGCAAATAACCTGCCGTATGCCAGTATCGAAATTGCAGGGATTATACCGGACGGAACTCGATGCAAACTTGCGAACTGGCTTCTCGAAGCGCGAACTCATCTCAAGGCATTAACGATGTTTGTGCACTGCTCCTGCGCATGCTCAAGATTCAGACCATCACACAGGATCACCAGGTTGCCCAGGATGACGTAGTCCTCGTACCTCGGCTGTCCGCTGCCCTGGCTCGCTCCGGGGCCAACAACCTTACGGCGGTCGCTCAAGCCTTCTGGCCACGATGAGAGATCACGGTTTAGAACAGCGTCCTCTCCAGTCACCTCTTCAGCCTGTGCGGTGCCCGACTCGACAGCAACCGTATGCGAAGGATAGACCCTGATCTCGTAATCGACAGGATCAGCGCTCGAATCTACGCGCCAGAATCCGTAGTAGGCGGCTGATGCGCCAACCAGTCCATTAACGTCATAGGATTTGGCATCCCTGTATCCGATGGCCGACAGATCATCGAGCGAGTATGTCTTTTCGCTCTCGATGACCCGCACGAAATCCTGGCTCGAATCGCCGTCTGAGCCTCCACAGGCGACAGCCGAGATGATGATGATGAGTATTAGGAAGGCCGAGTAACGGTAAAGGCGCAGTCTGGGGGTTTCTGACAGGCGTTCCTGAGAGTTCATCATCTAGCTACGAATCCTCCATCGCATCAATCAATTCCGCGCATCTTTCCAGCGCCTGCTCTTCCTGCCCTCCGGGACAGAGAATGACCAGGTTGTCGACAATAACGAAATCGGCGTACTTGGGTCCAATGCCACTGCGTGCGCCTCCACCGCCACCGGACCCGATGATCGTACGACGATCCTTCACACCTGCTTTGTAGCTGGCGCTTGACTCATCAAGGACAGCATCGTCTCCGCTGCCCTCCTCCGCAGGTCCAGTTCCGCTGTCCACAGCGTCCTGGTGACTCGAGTAGAACCTGATCTCAAAGTCGAGCGGATCCTTCCCATTCGGCCTCCAGAAGCCGAAGATCGCTTCAGTGGCAGCAGGCAAGCCTTCGAGATCGTAGCTCTTCGACTCCCTGAACCCGATCGCCTTCACGTCTTCTGGTGTACGTATGACACCTGTATCGCTGATTCGTTGGAACTCCGCATCGCCACCGGAACCGGAGCCGCAAGCTGCCATTGCGAGCAACAGGATTCCGCTGACCAGTGAAAGGCCGGCAAACCGCACAGTGCCTGCCGAACGGCTCAATATGAAAACGCCTGAGTCCATGACCGGCGCATTGTAAGGCACACTCTCGCCTGCAAGGCCGTTCACTGCGATCAGAGAGAGGCAAGCCTCGTCAGAGATTTCAATGAATCCCTTCGGGATGTATGCTCCGGGCTCAAAAGAGGACGGCATCCGGGAGAATTCACATGCAGTACGAAGTCGAAAAACTGGCCTCCGAGAACGCCATCGTGGGCGAGGGTCCGGTCTGGGTCCCGGACGAGCAGATCCTCTATTGGACTGACATCCAGGGCGGCAGGTTCTGGAGGTACGATCCCGCAACGGGCGTCAACGAGCAGATTCACGATGGCGATTTCGTGGCCGGCGTTGCGGTAAATGAGCCTGGCGGACTTGCTGTCGGAACATGGGAGGGTGTGAAGCTGTGGCGCTCGGATGATGACTGGTCATGGCTTCACCACGGCGAGGTGGACGGACAGCCGATCAAGCTCAACGATGTGATCGCCGGACCGGATGGAAGCTTCATCGGCGGCAGCGGGCACCTCGACAAGTGCGCTGTGTTCAGGTTTCACCTTGATGGGCGCGCAGAGGTGATAGATGAAGGCCTTGGCCTCTGCAATGGCATGGGATTCTCGCCAGACCTGGGAACCTTCTACTCCACGGATTCCGTTGCGGGTGAGATATACGCCTGGGATCGTGACACAGCCACTGGCGACATCCGGAACAGGCGAGTGTTCGCAAGCGTCGAGTCGTCAGTGGGGATTCCGGATGGAATGACCGTCGATGCCGAGGGCTATGTCTGGTGCGCAGTCTGGTACGGCGGAATGGTGGTCCGCTTCGACCCTGACGGCAAGGAGGAGCGCAGGGTGGAGATACCCGCTGCCCAGACCTCCAGCGCCATGTTCGGCGGCAAGGATCTCGATGAGCTCTACGTCACAACGGCTTCGTTCGGCTCAGATGGGACGTTGAGTGGCATGGAGCCGCCGGGATTCGAGCTTTCGACCTACAGGGGTGGCGACCTGTTCAGGGTGAAGCTGGATGTGCAGGGAAAGCCGGAGTTCAACACGAGATTCGCCCTCGGCTAGGCTGCCCAGATGAACTGCTCAGCCACCAGCGGCGAATACCTGTGCTATGGCCGAGGATAAGGACCGCCCGACTGGACAGGGTGGCCAGCCTGCGCATCGCGGGTATCGCCGACTCGTGCTGTTCCTGGCGATAGTCTTCGCAGCGCCTGCCCTGCTTCTGCTGGCTGCAAGGACTGTTGATGACAGCGACGCCGGGCACCCGCTGGTGACATCGGATCACCGCTCACCTGAGTATGTGTTCCTTGGCAACTCGCTGCTCGACACCCGGCTAGACCCAGCGCACCTGGAGGAGCTGCTAGGTGGCGCTGGCATCGCCTCACTCGCGATCGACGGATCGCAGTCAGCTGTCTGGTACGTGCAGCTCAAGCGCATCGTCGCCAACGCAGACCCGTCTCCAGACACGGTCTTCATCTTCTTCCACAGGGACCTGATCACCCGTCCGCTTGAGGGGCTCGACAGGCCAAACCTCGACATCATCGAGTCTCTTGGCGGAGAGTCGGACCCGACACTCAAGGAGGTCCTGGCCTCCGCAAGGTCGGCCCACCAGAAAACCGTCCATGCGCTCGACACTCTGTATCCGGGTCAGCGTCATGGCCAGGCCACGCGCGATGCGATCGCAAGCGTCTCTGCGCTTCTCCTGCCTTCTGATCGAAACGAGCTTTCGCAGCGTGCAGACACAGCGTTCGCCCTTCACAACCAGCGAGAGGTCGATGAGCCTGAGAGCGCGGCAGAACTCAAGGAGCCTTTCGCCGAATCGGTGGACCGCTCCTTCCTGCCCGCGATGATCGAGCTGGGTGAGGCGCATGGCTTCAACCTGGTCTTCGTACGGGTGCAAAGGCGTCCTGCGGAGGACGGATCGCCGACCGAGTCGAGCGAGATGCTGAGCTACTCAGCCGATCTTGACAGGTACCTGGCTGATGCGGGAGTGGGCTACATCGACCTCACCGGCAACCCGAGCATCGATGCCGGTCTGTATTACGACAGCTTCCACATCCGCCAGCGCTATCGTGCTGACTACACAGAGTTGTTCCTCAAGGAAGCTGTCGAGTATTTCGCTGGCTACTCAGAGAGCGGAGCGAAGCCGTGACGTTCCAGACGCTCTCTTTCGTAGCTCTGCTACTCGCTGTGCTGGCCCTCTACTGGCTGCTCAGGAGGCGTGAGCAGAACATACTGCTGCTCGTCGCCAGCTACGTGTTCTACGGGTACGTCGACCCGCTGCTGGCTCTGCTGCTCGGCGGATTCACCCTGGTGATGTACGCGACGGGGCTGAACGCAGCATCTGTAGACGCTGGCGAGCTCCGAAGCATACGAAGACGAAAGATCTCCCTGGGAATCGCAATCGCTGCGGCAATCGGGGTCATCGTCGTCTTCAAGTACCTCGGCTTCTTCGTAGACGAGGCTGGCCGGCTGGCCGAGGCGGTCGGCTTCGGCACCTTCTCGAACCACCTGAACATCATTCTCCCGGTAGGAGTTTCGTTCTATACGCTGCAGGCGCTTAGCTACGTTATCGACGTGTATCGGGGCCGGGTAGCGCCGAGACGCAATCTGCTGAACTTCGCCCTCTTCGTCTCATTCTTCCCGCAGCTAGTCGCCGGACCGATAGAGCGAGCTTCGAGACTGCTGCCCCAGTTCGAGTCTCGGCGCAGCATCGATAGCGAAGACATCCAGGACGCTGCCACTCTCATCCTCTGGGGCTTCTTCAAGAAGCTCGTGATCGCAGACAACGTGGGCGTCATAGCCGATGCTGTCTTTGCGACAGAATCTCCGGGATTCTCGCTGCTCTGGGTCGGTGTGTTGGCGTTCGGGCTGCAGATATTCGCAGACTTCTCCGGCTATACCGATATAGCCCGCGGGACGGCGCGCCTGTTCGGCATCAAGCTATCGACGAACTTCGATCACCCGCACATGGCACGCTCGCCGGTCGATTTCTGGCGCAGGTGGCACATCTCGCTCTCGACCTGGTTCAGGGACTATGTCTACATCCCGATGGGCGGATCGAGAAGGGGTGAGCTGCGCGTCTCGTGGAACATCCTGGCCACGTTCCTGCTGAGCGGCCTCTGGCACGGCGCCGCCTGGAACTTCCTCGCGTGGGGCGGCTACCACGGACTCCTGGTGATCGGCCAGCGCGCCTTTTCGCGCACTGCGACTAGCTGGACGCTTCGGGTCTCTTCGATGCCGATGACCGCGCCTGTGATCACCTTTGTGCTCATCTCTGTGGGGTGGCTGTTCTTCCGCGAAGGTGACTTTGGCCACATCGTCCGGATGCTGGGATCATCGCCATTTGAGGAGACGGCAGCGCGCATAGAGCTTGCCGCGTTCTTGCTGCTGCAGGTAGTTGTGTACTCGTTGCCGATCTGGATTCACACAGCGATTGACCGCTTCGGGATCACGGCTATAGATCGTCGCGAGGCGGCGCGATGGTTCGGATCACGTGCAGTCATCGCCAGCGTGCTCTTCACCTCGATACTGGTGATGAGAAGCGCGTCTGGCGGCGAGTTCATCTACTTCAGGTTCTGACCGAAATCGCCCTGGCGCAGGCGGCCTAGCTGCCCTGCAACTGGCCAGGCAGATCCTTGCAGTTCTTGGAGGGCTGGTCTCCGCTGCGACCTTCACCCTCACAGAGAATCACCATGTTTCCGATGATCCTGAACTCGGTGTAAGTCGGGAACTTGTTCGAGCACACTCTTGGCTCAAAGGTCTCCTGGCTCGCCTCAGACTTGAACCCAATGTGGATTATGTCCGAGTCGCGGCTGGAATCAAGCTGCTTGACCGCGCTCTGGCCCTGAGCATCTCGGCAGGAGATCCGGTCGATCTCGCCAGTGGCCTTGCCGTCCTCACCAGTCGCCGTCTGCTCCTGGGCCGCTTGCAGACCATGGACCTTTGCCAGGTCAGCCGATGGATAGACGAGGATGCCAACCTCCTTGGTGTTCAGGAATCCCCACTTGGCTTCGATAGATTCGGGGTATTCGAGAAGGAGGTCTTTCTGTTCTTTCCAGCCAAGAGACTTGAGCTCGGCGCTCGAAAAGACCGTGGTCGACTCGATCACGAACCGTGATGTGTCTTCCGATGCAGAGCCACCGGATGAGCCGTCGTCGGTTCCGCAGGCAGCTGCGGCCAGCGCGAACACAGCTATCGCTGGAAGTATCCAACGAAGATTGAGCCATCGGGCAGATATCGAGCGGCTGAACATGTTTTAGACCTCTGTCAGGGGATCAGTAATTCCCTGGAATATGACTACTAAACCCGGTGATTCGCAGATCGGGCAATAAGGCGACATTGTACGCATTCGCGCCGATTTTGCATCTGAACAGTGCAAGAGCAGCATTATTGACGCTGCGAGAGACCGATCAGGCAGCTGGCTCGACGATCTCGTGAAGCGTCTCGACATCAAGGTTCTCAAGCGACTGCACCACTCCGCTGGGCCAGATGATAGTCACCGAATCGATCCTGTCAGCGCCGCCTACTCCGAAGTTCAGCTCCGTCGCGCTCATTGAGAGGAACGTGGACGAGCCAAGCACTTCCTTGACCTGGGTCACAGGACGGCCATCAAAGCCTGTAGTGGTGATCACCACACGAGCGCCGATGCCGTCTGCGTTTGAGCCTGTGTCGTCCACAGCCATCCTGCCCTTGAGCCTGAACTTCACCCAGCTGTTGTCGCCACCGCCGTTCATCCAGACAAAGAGCGGTCCACTCACCGCTATGCGCTGGCCTGACTCATCGAACGACTCGCCGTTGCTGTTGGTGGCGATCATGTCCAGGAAGCCGTCACCGTCCAGGTCTGCGACCGCAACGCCCTTGCCGTTTTCGTGGAACTGTGCCCCGATACGGCGTCTCTCAGCCTCGGCATCTGAGCCGGGCGGCAAGTCTGATGAGTAGTCGACAGCGAGAGAGTTGATCACTCGCGCCTCGAACGTGACGTCCTTGAAGCCTTCGCCTGAGTTCTGCATCAATCGACCGAACGCAGGCGCAAGCAGGCCGTTTGGTCCTTCGCCGCGCGCCGCCAGCGACCCTGTCCAGTAGAGATCCTCGTCACCATCATTCTCAATATCGAAGAACACAGTTCCGAAGCCAAACTCGTAAGCCTGCAGTCCTGAAGGCAGCACCCAGCCAGGAGCGAAATAGTCTTCATCAAGAGACTCCGGCGGCACGACTTCGCTGTGCTCAATCGCCACCTGCGAGGTCACATCGGTGAAGGTTCCGCCATCGTTCCGCAGCAGCAGGTGATAGCAGGTGCCCCACCCTTCCTGTTGCGAATAAGCGCAGTCGCCTCCGGGCGGGATCGGTTGCGGAGTGCTGAACCGGTGGAAGCCCATGTTGGTCACGAAGACATCCAGATCGGCATCCTGGTCATAGTCTCCCAGCGCGAAGCCCATCCACTGCCCGGAGACGCCGATCCCCAGCGAATCCTCGACCGGCGTAAATGAAACACCGGTTTCATCCGAATCGTTGCGGTAGAGCTTCAGGCGGTCGCCATCGTCGGCTATCCACAGGTCGGGATCGCCGTCATCGTCATAGTCGAAGAAGAGAGTGGCCCAGGTCTGGCCTGCGGGATCACCGGCGATGCTCCCGTTCTGGTCCGTCAGCGTCACATCGAAAGCCTGCATCGGAGCGCCGTTCGGTCCGGGGAACGTGATGGGCGAGCCATCGGTATTCAGCATTGTGACCTGCGGACTCACGAGACCGGACTCGACCGTGCGATCGGTGAACGTGAAATCGCCTTCATTACGGTAGAAGACATTGAAGTGGCCGTGGTGACGCGCCTCGTCAAAGCGCACGAAATCCTGGTCAGCCCTGTTACCGATGAACAGGTCGAGGTATCCGTCGCTGTCGACATCCGCGCAGGCGACACTCATGGCAGATCGGAAGTTGGCATTCTGGTTGAACGCCCGCAGCGTGATGTCCTCGAACGTGCCGTCTCCGCGATTCCGCATCAGCCGGTCGAGCATCACGAAACCAAGCTCCGGCTGGTCGGCCAGTGAACGGTAATCGAGCATGTCGCCGATTCGGCCATGGCCTCCCACGTACAGGTCCTGGTAGCCGTCATTGTCCAGGTCGCAGGCAGCGACAGCAGAGCTGTTCTGCTCGGGAAGATCAACGCCTGCTTCCATCGCCACATCGGTAAAGGTTCCGTCGCCGTTGTTCCTGAACAGCCGGTTGGGACCGCCTCGTGCGATCTGTATCACCGCTCCCGTTTCGGCAGAAGTCACATAGAAATCCATATCGCCATCGCGGTCATAGTCGAAGATCGCCACACCCGGATAGCGGTTCTCTATGAGGGCATTCGCGCCGATATCAGGCGCGATATTGGTGAACTGCGAAAGCTCGTCAGCACCGGCCACGCCATCATTGACGCCCTCCATTAGTGCGGCGCTATCAGGCGCGCCGCCAGATCGAGCGAACAGCTCCTCGACCGATTCGTAAGGGGCCGATGTGGACCTGACCCTGCCTTCGAAGCTGGCGTCGTCGTTCCACAGGAAGGTGCCTCCGGCCAGGACGAGTCCGCCTCCGAGCACGCCGACTCCCCACGTGGCCACCACGAATGTGGCGAGCGCACGGCGGGGCATGATGGTCCTGAGACCCCAGAAGGTGACTGGCCCGCCAGCCGCTGCCGTAAACAGCAGAGTGGCCGCAGGCGCGGTGCCCATGCCGAGCAGGAGAAGCAGAGCGACAAGCGGAATCTCGAAGAGCAGTGGCACATTGATCAGCACACCGAACGTCGCCGCTATAAGAACTCCGCGAGCGTCGTTGCCAAGATATTCGGCGATGGTCTCGGGGCTCAGCCACTGAATGATCAGACCGCTTGCAAAGCCGGCCAGGATCATGATGGGCGAAAGCCTGATGAAGTATCCGAGACTCGACCTGGCCCAGACGCGCCCGCCTTCCTGGAGCGCCTGCTGCCAGGTTCCCGGCTCAGCGGGCTCAGGCTCCACCTCAACCGGCAGATCGAGGTCTTCACCGCGCTCAGATCTGGCGGTCATGACGACCAGCGGACCGATCACAAGCGCGCCGATGATCGCCAGCAATAGTCTGCTTATGCCAAGGATCGGTGTGAAGACAAAGAACACCATGGCCAGCGCGGGGACGTTCATCGTCGCCGATCCCTGGACCATGGCGATTGCGCCTTCGAGGTTCGCGCGCTTCCTGAATGCCGATGAGACAGGAACGATGCAGGCCGAACAGAGGTTCAGCACGGGGCCGATGGCTGCGCCCTTGACGGTGCGGGAGAAGACTCCTCCGGACTGAAAAGACCTGCCGACACCGTTCGGGAACAGGAACGCTTCGGCGAGACCAGCAACAAGGAACGCGAAGGTCATCCCAACCGTCACGAGCCGCAGGTAGTTGATGGAGAAGGAGAACCAGCGGTCGACGAAGCCCTGGCCGGGGTCACGGTCTATGCAGAATCCCTGGAAACACTGCCGGGCCGGGGATGTGACGGCGTCGAGGTCCTCGCCAACGATCCCTATCTTCGGGAACCGGTTGAGCGCGAAGAACAGTGACACCAGGACGACAAGTATGACGAGCCCGATAGCTCTCTTCTTGGCGACGAGGCTGGTCAGCGTTGCTGATCGGCCTTTGAATGCGAGCGGGTTGCTAGCCAATGACTAAGAAGTGCCTTTCGCGTGCAATGTCCCGGTTCGCCTCAAACGCTTCGCAAAGAAGTTTCGATGACGATCGGTGGCCCCTCGCCCGTTTCGTGAATGGAATCGCATCGGTTACTTCTTGAAGATCCGCTTCCTGAGCCTGCTCGCGAAGTCGCTTTCGCCCTCTGGAGCGGGCAGCAATACCCAGATCAAGAACATCAGGCCGAACACAGCCGATGGAAGCGCCGCTTCAAGCCACCACTCGGGCATTCAAACTGCTCCTGATGAAGATCTAGTCGTTACGGTCTGTGGTCTGTATCGAGTCGGACGATAGTGCTGCGGGCAGTATACTGGCTGCGCTGCGGCTGATATCGCTGTCGTGGGCATAGCTCGACCACTCCACAGGCAAGCGAACCACCGCCACTTCTCTACGAACGAATCGAAGCGCACGACTCAGTGCCGCTTCCGCTGTCGATGCCACACTGGCAAGACGTGACCGCTCCATAGATCAGAATCATGTCATCAGAGCCAGGAACTCCGACCAGTCGTTTCCAGGAACAGCTCGCCCGCGTGGAGAGCGCCCGGGACGAGGTGACGCGCCAGCAGCGTGTGACCTTCTTCGCCCTGTTGCCGTTGACGATCGCGATCGCGATCGCCCTGATCATTCCCTACATGCAGATCGTCCTGACTCTGCAAGACGCTGACTACTACTACATCCTGGACCGCCCTGACTGGCCCACCTATCTCCGCCTCGCAGGGCCAGCGCTGTTCGCAGGTCCGATCGCGGCAGGCATCGTCGTCATTGTCTGGAGTCAGCTGGACGATCTCCTGCCCACCTTCGGGCGCATGGTGGTATTCGGAGCAGCGTTCGGCGCGATCATGCCGTTTCTTATGGGGCTGCTGACCCCGCTCAACCTGTTCATCATCGGGGTGACAGGAGTATCGAATGTCTCGGGACAGGGCTCAGTGCAGCAGATGATCGGTGACTGGGTGTTCTCTACGCCCATGTTCACCTTCCTCTTCTGGGCCGACTGGCTCGGACCCGGAATCATGTTGGGCGCGCTGACCGGCGTGCTGTTCTGGCTCATCGTCAGAGTCGCCGGGCCGATCTCAGACGCGAAGAAGTGGCCACAGCTAATTGGCAGTTCCTTGCTGGCAGGCGCGGTTATCCTGATGCTGGTCACGGTGTGGCCGTTCGGGCTCTTCTCGTACATGTTCGAAACATTGCAATAGCCGCTGCAGTTACCGGCCCGCGTCATCGGGCGATCAGAGAGGCCAGCAAGATCAGTAGCACCTGGAACCGGCCACCTGATGGCGAATCGGCGCCGTCAGCGCAGAGCGCGGACGCAGCTACAGAGTTCTCGTACTTCAGACAACCGCCACTCTCACCGGACGCCGGCTTCCGGACTTCTGGAGTCGACGGGTCTATCGCAAGCGTGTTGTGGCACTCGGCCACGACGCGGAGAATATTTCGCCGGTTCCTCCTGATGCTGCTGATCATCTGGGCGAGCGCGACGGTGATGTTCTTCGTCCCGCGCCAGTTCGGTCTCAACCCTTCCAAAGCCGGACTCTTCACTCCCTCACCCGAAGTTCAGCGGATACGCGAAATTGAGTCGCAACTTGCTGAAGAGCTCGCAAGGCTGGATTCCGAGGCATCGCGTGATGGCGCCATCGATGAGCTTGAGGAACAACGCCTGCGCTTGCAGCGAGACCTGATCTCGGAAAACGAGCGACGCTCAACGCGGACGGCGTTCGAGCTGCAGTTCGGCTTCGGCGATCCGCAGATAGTCCAGTACAGGAAGTACATCTTCGCTCTCGCGACATTCGATCTCGGCGCGTCGCAGAGGTTCTTCCCGGTCTCCGTATTCGATGTGATCCGCAACTCGCTCTACTGGACGCTGGGGCTCGTGGGAGTGGCCACCGTGATCGCGTTCGTCATGGGATCGCTGGCCGGCGGCATCATGGGCTGGCCCGGCTCGCCAAGATTCCTGCGCTGGGCCTTCACGCCGCTGATGGCCGCATCATCTATTCCCTACTATCTGCTGGGCTGGATACTGATCTGGTTCCTGGCGTTCAGGTGGGGACTGTTTCCTCTGGGGGGCGGCTGGAACACCTTCGACCCTCTGCTTGAGCCTGGATGGAACATACCCTTCATTCTGAGCGCGCTGCACCACTCTGTGCTGCCCGCCCTCGCGGTCATAATCGCCACTACGGGATTCTGGACCGTCACGATGCGCGGGCTGATGGTCAACATGCAGGGCGACGACTTCATGGTCTTCGCTGCGGCAAAAGGGCTGAAGCCAAGGCGCATGTTCTTCGCCTACGGCTTGCGCAACGCGATCCTTCCGCAGGTGACAGGCCTCGCCGCTTCGGTCAGCTCGCTCCTGACAGGTGTGCTGCTGGTCGAGCTTGTGTTCGACTACCCGGGGATCGGATTCCTGTTCTGGCAGTCGATTCGGCAGCGCGACGTGACAATGATGACTGGAATCGCCTTCGTGGTGACCGTGCTGGTCGCCGTGGCCCTCTTGCTGCTGGACCTGCTGCTGCCATTGCTCGATCCTCGCATCAGGGACGAGCAGGACTGAGCTAAGTGAGAGCGGCTGGGCTTTGCAGACTTAAGCAGCCGATCAGCCGGACTGGTTCACTAACGTGACCTTCCACTCGGCTTCGCGAAGCTCTTCGTACGTGTAGTTCTGGATGTAGACCAGGCGCTCTGACTCCGACTCACGTGCCACGATCGTGACCGCCTGGCCGCGGCTCAGCGGAGTCTCGTAGGTCACCCTCTCTCCCGGCTCAACATCGCACTCGGTGCAGCCCTGGTACGTGTCGATATCGCCAATCTCAAGAGAAGCGTAGTCACGGCCAAACTCGCGCAGGTCGACAAAATCTTCGGAGTAGATGAAATCGATCTGCAGTCCAGAGCGGTTCTCAACCTCCAGGAAGACATACGTGGGCTGGCAGGCGACGGAAGCTGAGAAGATGGCCGCCAGCACGAGCGGCATCAACACCCTTGAGCGAAGACGCTTTCCAGGAATCGCTGACAATGATGCCTCTGTCCGGGTTTCACAGAAACTGGCTCGCCGACTCGTGCGGCGCACGATCAGTCAAGCATAGTAGCTCATCAAGGAGTGCCTAAAGACCTACGGCACATCGCCAGGATGCGTTTCCAGCTAGTCTTAGCGAACAGCGGGCCGGGACATGGGAAGGAGAGCTACGTGAGCAGTGCGACAGACATCGAGCAGGCGGTAATCGCCCGGCTTGACAGCTACGGCGTGCCCTACGAAGTGGTCGAGATAGATCCCGACTTCGCGGACACTGCGGCA
>JANQIZ010000200.1 GCA_028281895.1 Dehalococcoidia bacterium | reverse complement strand
CGCCGCATCTGCCAGGAGATGCATCGACTGATCGGCCAACAGGCTGGCCACCGTGTGCTGGCAGATGCCATGAACTACGTCGACCACAACGAGTACGGGCTCGAGCGGCTTGAGGCTGAGCGGCGTAACGAGCAGCGGCGAGGGTCTGCAGGTTCGGGCGAAACTGATGCCAGCGGCAGCTAATCGCTCTGTGAACTTGAGCTTCCGCCTGTTCGACCGCTCCTGAGCGACATCAAGATCACGAACGGCGCGGCAAGCGCGGTCGAGATCGCTGCGGCCCGGAGGAAGTCCTGGAAAACCTCCAGCCCTGCAAGCGTGGCAGACATCTCGATCTGCTCCTGGACTTCGGGGTCGAGCGAGAATGCCGGCAGGTCTGCAACCAGCTCTATGAACTGAACCGTGCCAAGGGATGTCATTGCCGCCAGCCCGGCGGTCATGCCAATCATCCGTGACACTGTAAGCAGCGCGCTCGCTGAGCCCTGTGATCCGGAATCGACCCTGTGCAGCGCCGATTCTGCGATGGGAGCGACGAGCAACCCGAACCCGATGCCGGTGATCACCAGGTGAATGGTGATCGCGGGATCGCCAGTGTCGATGTCCCAGCCGGACATCAGCATGAACCCTGCGAATGTGAGCGCGACGCCTGCTATCGAAGGTGCCAGCGACCCGAACCGCTGCACCACTACTCCTCCAGCGAGCGCGCCGATCCCGATCGCTATCGTCATTCGCAACAGGCGAAGTCCACCGTCAAGCGCGCTCTCGCCGTATACAGCTCCTGCCATCAACGGGACTGCGACCATGCCGATGATGAGCGCTGCTCCGATCAGGAAGTGCGCGGCGTTGGCACTCACGAAGCTGCCTATCCTGAAGAGAGTTCTTGGAAAGAGCGGGTCTTGGGCCGATACAACTCGAATGGCCAGAAGCGCAGCAGCGATGGCAGCGGCGGCGAGCATGATGGCGAACAGTCCGTCAGGCTCGCCAATTCGAACGAGACCGACCGTGAGGAAGCTGAGCATAGCTGCGAACAGCGTCACTCCAACTGTGTCGAGTCCGCCTGGGCTTTTCTGTCCCGCAGGCAGTCGAAGCAGCAGGGCGACTACAACGAGGATGAGCGGCAGGTTGAGCCAGAACGCCCACTCCCATGAGATCAGCTCTGTGATCGCGCCGCCCCATAGCGGTCCAATCACACCCCCAGCTTCCGCGCTCGCGCCGACAAGTCCGTAGGCGATGGCCCGGTGCTTGCCGTCGACCAGCTGGTTTGCAGCGGCCAGGGAGACCGGGATAACGGCGCCGCCGCCGATCGCCTGGAATACTCGTGCGCCGACCATCCAGCTGAACTCCGGCTCTCGATTGAACAGCCAGCGCGGCAGATCAGGGCTAATCGCAACGCCAATTGACCCCAGCGCGAATACGCCCATGGCGGCCAGGTAGGTGTTCCGATACCCGAATCGGTCCGAGATTCGGCCCATCAGCGGCATCGCAGCCGTATAGCCAATCAGGTATCCGGTCACAGCCCAGGACGCCCG
>JANQIZ010000125.1 GCA_028281895.1 Dehalococcoidia bacterium | reverse complement strand
TGGTCACTACGAGGGAGTCGACCAGCGTTTCATCGATGCGGCTGTTGATGAGGAGATCAGCATTGGTGACTACGTTCTCACAGGAGGCGAGCTGCCTGCGATGGTGATAGCTGACGCGATCACCCGCCTGCAGCCCGGCGCGCTGGGAGATGAGCAGTCAGCAGAGCTCGATTCATTCGCGCCCGGCCTCGATGGCCTTCTGCAGGGTCCTGTGTATACGAGACCTGCCGACCTCTCTGGAGAGGCGATTCCGGATGTCCTGATGTCGGGCGATCACGCCAGGATTGACGCATGGAGGCGGGAACAGGCTGTGAAGCGGACCCGGCAGCGCCGTCCCGAGTTGCTGGAATACTGGCCTGACGGAGACTGATCGGGGTTGTGCGAAAACCGTCTTGCCGCACGGTGGCGCGCATAGATACAATTAGAAGGTTGGACTCCTCGAGTACTGGTTATAGACGCCACAACGCGTCTTTTCGCGTCCGGCAACTCCGGACTTCACACAGGTTAGGGCCCGTAATGATTGATCTGAATAAGCTGAACGGCGAATCTCCGAAGGCGGATATCGAGGAGTTCGGCCCCGGCGACACGGTCACGGTGAACCTCAAGATCATCGAAGGCGACCGTCAGCGCACGCAGGCGTTCCAGGGCAATGTCATCTCTGGAAGCTACAACCCTGACCACATCCCGGCGCCTACCGACACATTTACCGTGCGCAGGCTCTCCTACGGCGTTGGAGTTGAGCGGATCGTTCCGTTCTGGTCGTCAAACCTCGAATCGGTGAAGGTGACCCGCCAGGGTGCTGTCAGGCGCTCCAAGCTCTACTACCTGCGAGGCCGCACCGGCAAGAGCGCTCGAATCAAGGAACGCCGCCGTCCTGCAGCTTCAGGCAGCTAGTTTTCCCGAATAGATTGACAGTTAATAAGCGCCGCTCTCCGGAGTGGCGCTTCTGTTATGACTCTCTTTCGGTTGAGCGGCTATCATCCGGGCTGGAGTAAAGTGCCTGAATTATGCAATCCAGAACATCAAAATTCATGATGATCGCCGATCCTCAGTTCGGCATCGCTTCATTTCTGCTGAACAAGAACAACGGCCGCACCACACCGAACCATGTGGGGGAGAGCGTCGCTCCGCCTGGAACCAGGGCGGACTCGTGGCAGTTTGAGACTGATCGACTGACACGAGCGATCGAGATTGCTAACTCAGTCAAACCCGAGTTCATAGTTGTGCTCGGCGACATGGTGATGGACTGGAATCACACTGGCCAGAGGTCTGATCTGCTGTCGGCGTTCGAAAGACTCTCACCAGATATCCCCGTTCGATGGGTTCCGGGGAATCACGATGTGGGAGTCGACTACTACACGCCCACATCGGAGTCGCTCGAAGCGTATCGGTCGCACTTCGGTCCGGATCGCTATGCCTTCACAGCGGGCGACTACAGATACATCGTCATCAACACTCCGCTCATGGATGCTCCTGAAGAGGCGGCAAGTGAGGCGGATGAGCAGTGGGACTGGCTGCAAAGCGAACTGGCAGAAGCGAAAACAGATAGCCGAAGGACGGTGCTGTTCGGTCATCATCCCCCATTCAATCAACACCTGGAAGAAGAATCCGGCACCTTCAACCTGCCAATCGAAGCCCGGAAGCGACTTGTGGGGATGCTCAATGATGCGGGAGTGAAGCACTACTTCGCCGGCCACACCCACGCCAATCAGGTCGCCAGCGACGCCGGTTTGCGCGTCGTAGCGACATCTGCAGTAGGCGTTTCACGGCACGGCCACTTCTCCGGCTACCGTCTTGCCGAGATGCGAGAAGACGGCGTGCACCACTCCTTCTATCCCATCACCTAGCTACTGGATGAGCCGGGCCGAGCCACGCCGGTCACTGCGTCCGAACCAATGGGCCACCCGCTCTGATACCTATTCACGGGCGACGCCCCTGTGTGTTGGGTAAAACCTGTATCAGCCGGCGCAATCCCCACATTCTGCGGTACTTAAGTGGGATGCGCTGGAGCCAGCCCGCCGTTCCCCCCTTGCCGGCGGGCTGGCACGCGTCTGCGCCAATTGCAAACATGAGGCTCCGCAACTGGTGGCACCTGCTACCCGTCGTGATGGCAAGCACACACCGGTCAAACACGCTGCTGCGGTCTTTCCTGCTAGCTTGAAACTGGGGCATTGCGCCCTTCGAGGAGCATCAATCTGAGCTGGCCATTCTCAAAACAGGAAATCTCTCCTTCTGAGCGCGCAAGAGCGGTGAAGATCTATCGCCGACTGTTCACGCAACCGCGCAAGCTCGCCACTCTTCGATCGGAGTTTGATGCTGCAGTGAAGCATGGCAGCAAGAATGGGACCGATCCCGAACTGTTGAAGCTTCTCCAGGAACATGCCACCACGATCACGCGTCTCATGTCATCCAACTGGGACACTGTGATCGATGAGACTGAGGAGTGGCCACGATTCAAGGCTAAGAAGCAGGACGAGCTTTCACGAAGCCTGATCACGCTGTTCACGATCTACGTCGAGAAGACTCTTCGATGGCTGGACTACTTCGTGATGGACCCGCGCTGGCTTAATCTGACCGCGGTCAACTACGCTGCCAACGCGGCACGTGAGGCTGCCAGTGAGGTGCGCGAGGCACGAGTGAGGTTCGAGCAGACGTTCGAACTCACACGAGATGACCTGGTTACTGCGACTTCGGCATCAACTGGCGTTTCATCACAATCTGCTACAGACACCGATCAGGGCTCAGGACGAGAATCGTCAGCGGCCTGATCTGAGCCGTTATCCGGCTGAGAGGCGTCCGACGAGGATCTCCAGCGCAAGCCGCTCATCCAGCTTCCCTGTCTTGATATCGAGATCCGATTCCAGGAGCCGGCGGTGCGTCTGGGCGAGGTAGTCCTTGCCGAATCGTGACGCCTGCCTCAGTGTCTTCTCAAGTGCGTACCGGTTGCGCAGACGTATGCGCGCGCCGATCTCTGACTGCTCCACGCCTTTCGCACGCAGCGTTCCGGCTAGCAGGACAAGCCTGACCTGCCGGGCGAGCATCGAGATGATCGAGCCGACCGATGTGCCGCCCTCAAGCAGGTTGTACATGAGCCGCATCGCAACGCCCGGCCTGCGTTCCAGCACAGCGTCGACAGCGGCGAAGATGCTCGCCTCTCTCGCTTCACCCACCATCTCGTCCACGTCTGCCTGGGCCACCTCTCGCTCACCAGCGAAGACAGCGAGTTTGGCGATCTCGGAATCCAGCAGCCTGAGATCTCCGCCTGCGAGCCAGACGAGCCGGGCTATAGCGTCACGAGAAGCAGATGATTCGTACCGTGTGAACCTGTCTCTTGCCCATGCCTCAAGCGCAGGTCCGCGCGGAGCCCTGAACTCCCGCACCTCTGCGCCCGGCCCGGCCGCCTTGACTCCCCTTGCATTCGCCCGCAACACAGCAGACTCGACGAATATCACGTCACTTGTGCCTGGCAGCTCGGAGAGCATCGTGGGCAACTCGTCCCACTCAGAGCCTCGTGAGTTGCCCCGGCCATCCATCGACTCAAGCAGCCCGTAGATCAGTACGAGCCTGCGGTCTGCCAGGAAGGGGAGCGTGCTGGCAGAAGCGATGATGTCGAACGGCTTGAAGCCAGTGCCTTCGAGGACGGTGATGTTGGACTCGCGGACCTCTTCAGGGCCGACGCCGACACGTGCCCGGTCAACCGATTCGCTGATCGAGAACGTGTCGTCTCCGTGAAATACCCTGATCAATCCCCGGCTCTCCCGCTTCGAAGCGAGTGCTTTACTGGTGGTGTGAGAGCATAACAACAAGGCGGTAGTCGAGTCGGTCGCTGGTCAGAGCGCCAGGACTGGAGAGTGCGGAATGTTGACCTCACTGCTACTCAGAATCCCGTATGTCGGGCAGCTGCTGCGCGTCTCATGGCTGCTCTTCTGGGACAGGCGAGTGTTTCCCCTCCTGAAGATACTGCCCCTCGCAGCGGTGCTTTACGTGCTGATGCCGATCGATCTGCTGAGAGACTTCAGACTGGGGCTCGGCCAGATAGACGATGACATCGTGGCGGTTGTCCTGCTCACGCTCTTCGTAACGCTCTCTCCGCGCCGCATCGTTCACGAGCACATTCACGGTCACGACAGCGACGATGAGCCGCAATCCATCGAAGGCCAGTTTCGATACCTCGACGACGAATAGCTGCCGGTGGCCGCGGTGCTGTAGCTGGCATATCCTTTCTGTTTGGACTGAAGCAGGGCAGTCGATCTGTTGCTCTGCATAAGCCTCGTATCCACATCTCAGAGCAACCGGAAGCAAATGCGCATCGGAATAATCGGTCTGCCCGGCAGCGGTAAGACAACCCTGTTCAACGCCCTCACAAGAGGCACCGCCCAATCCGGCAGCTTCGGCGGAAACCAGTCGGCCAACATCGGCGTCGCGCATGTTCCCGATCCGCGGCTTGATCGCCTGACCGAGATCTTCCAGCCGAAGCGAACTGTTGCTGCCGAAGTGACCTATGTCGATCTACCTGGCGCAAGATCCACGGAAAGTGCAGACCTCTTCTCTGGCGAGTCGATGGGCCATCTGCAGCGAGTCGACGCGCTCTTGCACGTAGTCAGAGCGTTCGACGATCCCGCTGTTCCTCATGCGCTGGGCTCTGTGGACTACGCTCGCGACATCGAGAAGGTGAACTTCGATGTTCTCTTCGCAGACATCTCGCTGCTCGAGCGTCGCATCGACCGGATCAAGGAAGGGATGAAAGGTCTGAAGTCGCAGGAACGAGCGCAGGCCGAGAAGAACATCGAAGTGCTGCAGCAACTGCAGGGCGAGATGGAGGATGGGACAGCGGCCCGTGACAGAGACTTCACCGAGGAGGAGATCACCGCTGTTTCCGATACGTTCCTGTTGAGCCGGCTGCCTTTGCTGGTGGCGCTAAACGTGGGTGAGGACGACATCTCACGAACCGATGAGCTTGAGTCGGAGCTTGCCGAGCTGACCGGAGGCGCCAATTCGGGCAGTGCTGTCATGTGTGGCCGGCTTGAAGAGGAGCTGGCACAGATGAGCCATGAGGAAGAGGCGGAGATGCGCTCCGGGCTCGATGCCGGAGAGTCTGGCCTTGAGCGGATGATCCGGCTTTCGTATCGTGTCCTCGGGCTGATCTCGTTTCTCACAGTTGGCGAGGACGAAGTGCGGGCATGGACTATCACCGAAGGAACATCAGCTCCACGCGCGGCGGGAACTGTTCACTCAGATATCGAGCGCGGGTTCATTCGTGCCGAGACTGTGAGTTACGATGACTTCGTGGCGGCGGGAAGCCTGGCCGAGGCGCGCAACAGCGGGGCGCTCAGGCAGGAAGGCCGCGACTATGTGGTACAGGACGGAGACATTCTCAACTTCCGCTTCTCCGTCTAGTAGCCTTCACCCAACACGCTCATGCACCGGGCTTAGCGCCCTCTCGACATATTCAAGCCAGTAGAAAGTGCGGTCACTCCGTGACAGATTCTGAAAACGGCGACGTTCTAACCCAGAAGAAGGCATACATCGTGCCTTTCATCCAGCCGTCACCCCAGGCTCCCGACGGCTTCACCGAGCTTTTCAACAACTACTGGAAGGCTGCCGACGATCAGCTGTCCGGGCTGGAGGCTCGCTACGGAGTCGTGAAGCGCATCTTCGCGGAAGGCGTGATAGGCCGCGGCGCCGATGCTCTGCTGATGCTCGAACAGACCAACCGCCAGGCATGGCACATGACGAAGGCGAGAGTAGACGCAGGGGCGCAGCTCGACGAGTACGAAGACGCTGAACTGTTCAGTGAAGTGGTGGACTGGGGCCGTTGCATGTCGGTCGGCTTCATCAGCCAGGGTGTTTCGAATGCCGTTTCCGCTTCCTACCAGGACGCCGCGATGCGCAGGCAGCGTCATCTGGACGAGCGATTGGCAGAAGGAATCGAGGACGGTGAGTCTGTGCTCATCTTGAGCGGATCGACAGATCTGCAGCTTCCGGATGGTGTCGAGAAGTTCATCGTGTCTCCGCCGGAGCTGGATGCGCTGGAGCGCTGGATTCGTCAGGTGAACGAGGCTGCCCGCCGCGCTGCTGAAGAGGCGATCGCCCGAGGACAAGACCCGTCGCAGGCACAGGCTCCGCCACCTGAAGAGCCCAAGAGCTCAGGTGGCCTGTGGACTCCGGGCAGCAACTGATCGGACTCGGTGACTGTTGACGCACCCGCAGGCCGACACATCTCCCGTCAAGCCGGTCGCGAGCGAGGGTGCGATTGGCATCTACGTCCACGTTCCGTTTTGCGAGACGAAGTGTCCTTACTGCGACTTCAACACCTACGCCGGTGTTGAGCAGCTAATCCCCGCGTATGTCGACGCCGTGTGTGAGGAGATAGACCGCTGGGGGAATCTGCTCACTGGCCGATCCGCCGCCACGATCTTCTTCGGCGGGGGAACTCCTTCCTACATCCCGGTCCGTGAGACGGCGTGCATCGTGGACCGCATCGGAGCGGCCTTTCCGCCTGCCGACGATGCTGAAATCACGCTGGAGGCGAACCCGGGCGATGTGACGGTGTCGAAGGCGGAATCCTGGCTTCGTGCAGGATTCAACCGCGTATCGATGGGCGTGCAGAGCTTCGATGACGGGCTGCTCGGGACACTGGGACGCCGGCACGATGCCGCAGGCGCTCGGAGATCGTTTGAACTGCTGCGAGAGGCAGGGTTCGAGAATCGGTCGCTTGATCTCATGTTTGGATTGCCTGACCAGACGCTTCAACAGTGGCAGGATTCGATGACAGCTGCGCTGGATCTTGAGCCTGACCACGTCTCGCTCTACGGTCTGCAGCTTGAGGCCGGAACTCCACTTGAGGCGGATGTACGGCTGGGTCGGATCACCACCCCTGACGAAGACCTGGGCGCTGATATGTACCTCGCAGCCGAAGAGGCCTTTGCCGATGCCGGGTTCAGGCACTACGAAATCTCCAACTGGGCTCGTCCCGGATTCGAGAGCAGGCACAACCTCATCTACTGGCGCAACGAGCCTTATCTCGGCATCGGCCCAGGAGCGCACTCCTCGCTGCTCGGCCATCGATTCGCAGATACACGCTCGCCGCGCTGGTACATGCGGTCGCTGGGATTCGAGCCAGGACCATCAGAGGACTTTCCGGGCATCGATACAGCCCGGCCGAAGCGGGCTCCGCTGCCTGATTCGACGCCCGTGCCGCTGCGGGCGATGGCCGAGAACGGGCCGGTAGACACCGTGGAGGAGACAACTCTGCAGCTTGAGCTTGCAGACACGATGATGATGGGCCTGCGCCTCGATACCGGAGTTTCTGATACAGACTTCCAGGCTCGATTTGGCAGGTCTCTCAAAGACGTGTTCGATCTTGAGATAGGTGAGCTTGTCGATCAGGGTTTGCTCGAGTCCGATGAGCATGGAATCCGCCTGAGCGATCGAGGAAGACTTCTTGGAAACGAAGTGTTCGGCCGATTCGTTTCTGCTGCTCATGGCATCTGACCATTGCCGGAATAACTACGCTTCCGGTCGAATCCCCACCGCCAACCGACGCGGCAGTCTGGCAAACTCTTGGCTATGTTCGTAATCACAACTGCGGGCCACGTGGACCATGGCAAATCCACGCTGATCCACGCCTTGAGTGGCATCGATCCAGACAGGCTCAAAGAAGAGAAGAATCGCGGGATGACGATCGAGCTTGGGTTCGCCTGGCTCACGTTACCTTCAGGCCGCGACGTGAGCATCGTCGATGTTCCCGGTCACGAGCGATTCGTCCGAAACATGCTGATGGGCGTTGGCGGTGTTGATCTTGCGCTGCTCATCGTGGCCGCGGACGAAGGCGTGATGCCGCAGACCCGCGAGCACCTGGCGATTCTCGACCTGCTGAATGTCGAGCACGGAATCGCAGTGATCACCAAGTCGGATCTCGTTGATGAAGACTGGCTGGAACTCGTCTCAGCAGATGTCGGTGAGGTGCTCGCAGGAACGACGCTGGACGGATCTCCCGTCCTGCCGGTCTCAGCAGAGTCGGGATCAGGGGTTCCAGAGCTGCTGGCCGAGATAGACCGGCAGCTCGATCTTCTGGATGCCCATGCCGATCTTGGCAGGCCGCGACTTCCTGTCGATCGGTCTTTCACCGTCTCAGGATTCGGCGCTGTTGTGACCGGCACCTTGAGTGGTGGCAAGCTTCGCGTCGGCCAGGAGATCGAGCTGCTGCCCGGTGGAAAGAGAGCCCGGATTCGCGGTCTTCAATCCCATAAATCAAGTGTGAACGAAGCGCAGCCGGGCACCCGCGTCGCGGTCAACCTGAGCGGCATCGAGCACAACGAGATCGAGCGCGGAGACCTTCTCACAGTGCCGGGATGGCTTGCTCCGTCACGAGCATTTGACGCATCCATCAGGGTGATCGACGATGCGCCGAGGCCGGTCAGGCACAACCACCACCTCTCGCTGTTCGCTGGCAGCCGGGAGGTTCCGGTGACGGTGCGGGTGCTGGAAGGAAACGAGATCTCCGCCGGGGAAACAGGATGGGTTCAGCTGTGGACGACCGAACCGACCGCTATGGTCCGCGGCGACCGCTACATCCTGCGAGACACGCAGGACACCA